>JBKHVQ010000400.1:0-12224 GCA_046569985.1 Thermoleophilia bacterium
CGACGCCTGACCCGCGGGGCGCTCGCCGCCCTCCCGGCGGCGGGCGCCCTCGCCCTCCTCGCGGGGCCCGCGCACGCGGGCCCCGCGCAGACGGTCCTCGACCGGTTCGCCGCACAGAACCCCGGGGTCAGTGCCGTCGTCTGGCGTCTCGACGCCGACGGGCCCCAGGTGGTGGTCAGCATCCGCCCCGAGGCCCCGCGCATCCCCGCCTCGAACATGAAGATGGTGACCGCCGCCGGGGCGCTCATGCAACTCGGCCCCGACTGGCGCTTCACGACTCGCCTGGCCACCTCGGCCACCGCTCAGGTGAGGTCCGGCGGCCGGCTCGTCGGGCCCCTGTACCTGCTGGGCAGCGGCGATCCGCTGCTCGCGACCCGCGCCTACGGAGCACGCTACCTCCCCGCGCGGGCCACCCCGCTGTCGCGGCTGGCGATCCCGTTGCGCCGCGCGGGGATCCGGTCGGTCGCCGGGCCGATCGTGGCCGATGAGAGCCTCTTCGACCAGATGCGCATGGGGCCGACCTGGCCGGCGTACTACGCCGCCTACTCGCAGCCGCTGTCGGCACTCTCGGTGAACCAGAACTTCGCCGGGAACGGCCGCCGCGCCGACGTCGGCGAGCCGTGGCGCGCCGCCGCCGTGCGCGTGCGCCAGGCCCTCACCGGAGTCCGGATTCCTCACAGGGGTCCCCTGCGCCGCGGGCTGACGCCCCCAGGCGCGCGCGTGCTGGCGAGCGTCTCCTCCGTCCCCCTCAGCGGAATCGCGCGCGAGATGAACGTCCCCAGCGACAACTTCATCGCGGAGATGCTCGTGAAGGGGGTCGGGGTCCACGCCGGCGGCACCGGCACCACCGCGGCGGGCACCGCGCGGATCCACGAGATCCTGAGGAGCCCCGGCATCCTCACCGCGAGGGACCGCCTTGTCGACGGCTCCGGGCTCTCCCGCCGGAACCGCCTGAGCGCGGCATCGCTGGTGCGGCTGGTCGCGGCGGCCGACGCGGACACCACCTGGGGGCCGGCCTTCATCGCCTCGCTGCCCCGCGGCGGCGAGGGGACGCTCTCCAACCGCCTCAGGTCCCCGGCCGTCGCGAAACGGGTCCGTGCGAAGACCGGGTTCATCAACGGTGCGAGCTCGCTCAGCGGCCGCGTGGTGAGCCGCGGGGGTCAGCGCTACGCGTTCTCGCTGCTCATGAACACCGAACGCATCACCGACGCCCGCACCGTCCAGGACACCGTGGTGACCCTGCTGGCCCGCGGCCGCGAGGACACGACGGGCTCGGGCTAGACCGTATGACGCGTCGGGGTCGACCCGGCGCCTCCTCATGAGTGATCGTGGGTTGCCGCCGGGATCTGGCCCGGCGGCCGAGCCACAGTCATGGGAGGCGCCGTTATGGGCGAGGGTACTTTTGTCGGTCTGGATGTGCACGCGCGCAGCGTGGTCGTCGGGGTGATCTGTGAGCGCACCGGGCAGGTGCGCGTGCAGCGGGTGCCTCACGCGCTCGATGACCTGGTGAGTTGGATCCGGGGTCTGGAGGGCCCGGTGCGGGTGGCCTATGAGGCGGGTCCGACCGGCTACGGGCTGGCCCGGGCCTGTGAGGCCGCGGGGATCGCCTGCACCGTCGCGGCCCCCAGCCACATCGCTCGTTCTCCGGCCGCCCGCCAGTCCAAGCGCGATCAGAGCGACGCCGAGAATCTGGCCCGCCTGTTGCGCCGCGGCGAGCTGGTGTCGGTGCGAGTGCCCGATGCACTCGATGAGGCTGCGCGCGATCTGGTGCGTGCCCGCGATGATGCGCGCGCGGACCTGATGCGCACCCGCCACCGACTGTCCAAGTTCCTGCTGCGCCACGGCCATGTCTATGAGGCCAGGACCTGGACGCTCGTGCATGAGGACTGGATCCGGAGCCGGCGCGGAGCTGTGGGCGGCCCGGTGGCCGACGCGGTGCTTGATGCCTACTACGGGGCGATGATCGAGGTGCGGGCCCGCCGGGATCACCTGGATGAGCTGATCGCCATCTGCGCCAAGGAGCCGCGTTGGTCGGCGCTGGTGGCCCGGCTGGAGTGCCTGCGCGGCATCAGCACCCTCACCGCGTTCAGCCTGGCCGTGGACATCGGCGACTGGCGGCGGTTGTCGGGTGCGGCGATGGGGCCCTACCTGGGCTTGGTCCCCTGCGAGAGTCAATCCGGCCAGCGGCGCACCCGCGGGCCGATCACCAAGGCCGGCAACGGCCACCTGCGGCGCCTGATGGTGGAGGCGGCCTGGCATCAGCGCACCCCACCGCGGCCGAGCACCGTTCTGGCGCGCCGACGCGCGCGCTGCCGGCCCGAGGTGATCGCTCGCGCTGAGGCCGCCCAGGTGCGCCTGCACCGGCGCTGGGCGCACCTGCACACCAGACGTGGTCTGCGCTCGACGGTGGTCGCCACCGCGGTGGCCCGCGAGCTGGCCGGCTGGTGCTGGAGTCTTGCGGTCATGGAGGACTGAGCGACCACACAAAGACTGGTCATCTCGCCGGCCCCGACGGCCGGCACACCGCCGCGAGAGGCGATGCGCGACACGGCTATGGGCCGCCCTCATCGGCGACGCCCGCTTCTAGAGCGCGCCCGCCTCCGCCGAACACCCGGTCATGCGGTAGCCAACCCGCGCATATCAGTCTGACCGCGACAGTCGACGGCATCGGCGCCGGTGAGATGACCAGAGAAAAGGCCCGCTCACGCGGGCCTTTTCGCCATGCCACTTGACAGCGGATACCTACATATCAGCCGTCGTCCCCCGCGGACGCCCGCGCCGGCGCCGGGGCGCGGCCCGCCAGGATGTCCTCGAAGGCCGCCTCGTCGAGGACGGGCACCCCGAGGCTCTCGGCCTTCGCCAGCTTCGAGCCGGGCTCGGCGCCCGCCACCACGAAGGCCGTGGCGCGGCTGACCGACCCGGTGGCCCTCCCGCCGGCGATCGCGACGGCGCGTTTGGCCTCGTCGCGCGTGTAGCGCTCCAGCGCCCCGGTGATCACGACCGAGAGCCCGGCGAGGGGGCCGTCACCCGGGGGCGGGGGCGTGTCGGAGACCATCCGCAGCCCCGCGGCCCGCAGGCGCTCCAGCAACTCGCGGTTCGCGTCGAGGCTCAGGAACTCGCGCACCGACTCGGCGACCACGGGCCCGACCCCCTCGGCCTCGGCGAGGCGTTCGGCGTCGGCCTCCAGGAGTGCATCCAGCGACGGCGCCACGGCCGCGATGGCCTGCGCGGTGACCTCCCCCACGTGGCGGATACCCAGCGCGTAGAGCACATTCGGCCACGGGCGCTCCTTGGAGGCCTCGATCGCGGCGAGCAGGTTGTCGACCGAGCGCTCCTTGAAGCCGTCCATCGCGATCAGGTCGTCGCGCCGTCCGGCAAGGTCGTAGATGTCGGCGAAACTGCGCACCAGGCCCTCGGCGAAGAAGAGCTGCACGCGCCTCTCGCCGAGGCCCTCGATGTCCATCGCGCCACGCGAGGCGAAGTGCTCGAGTCCCTGCTGGATCTGGGCCGGGCACGACCGGTTGGGGCAGCGGTACTGGACCTCTCCCGGCGGCTGCACCAGTTCGCTCGCGCAGGCCGGGCAGTGCGTCGGCATCACGAAGGGGCGCTCCGCTCCGGTGCGGTCGGCGGTGAGCGGGCCCACCACCTGGGGGATGACGTCCCCGGCGCGCTGCACGATCACCCGGTCGCCGATCAGCAGCCCCTTGCGGGCGATGTCGTCCTGGTTGTGGAGCGTCGCGAACGTGACGGTGGTGCCCCCGACGAACACCGGATCGAGCACCGCGTAGGGGACGACCGCCCCGGTGCGGCCGACGTTGACGCGGATGTCCTCGAGGCGCGTGGTCGCCGTCGTGGGGGCGAACTTGTAGGCGATCGCCCAGCGCGGGGCGCGCCCGATCGACCCGAGGCGCGCCTGCAGGTCGAAGCTGTCGATCTTCACCACGGCGCCGTCGATATCGTAGTCCAGCTCGGCTCGGCGCTCCTCCCAGCGCGCGCAGGCGGCGGCGACCTGCTCGATCGTGTCCGCGGTCGAGATCTCCGGGCTCACCGGGAACCCCGCGGCGCGTAGCCACTCGAGGGCCGCGTGGTGGCTCTCCAGCGCCAGCCCGTCGGTCGCCCCGAGGCCGTAGCACCAGATCGAGAGCGGGCGGCGCGCCACCTCGGCCGGGTCGAGCTGGCGGAGGCTGCCCGCGGCCGAGTTGCGCGGGTTGGCGAAGGTGCGCTCCCCGGCCTGCGCGCGGCGCTCGTTGAGTTCCGCGAAGGCGGCAAGCGGCAGGTAGACCTCGCC
This sequence comes from Thermoleophilia bacterium, assembly GCA_046569985.1. Lineage (GTDB taxonomy): Bacteria > Actinomycetota > Thermoleophilia > Miltoncostaeales > Miltoncostaeaceae > JAVJSF01. The sequence goes on from JBKHVQ010000400.1 coordinate 4,289, forward strand.
GCGCACCTCGACGAGCGCGGGCGCGTCCCCGCCGCCGGGCGGCGTCAGGCGTTCGGGGATCGCGGCGATGGTGCGCAGGTTGGCGGTGACATCCTCGCCGGTCACCCCGTCGCCGCGCGTGGCGCCCCGGGTGAGCGTCCCGTCCTCGTAGACCAGCGACACCGCGAGACCGTCGATCTTGGGCTCCACCACGAAACGGGGGGTGACCGAGCCGAGCCCCTCCTCGGCCATGCGCGCCAGGACGCGGCGATGCCAGGCCTCGAGCTCCTCCGCACCGCGCGCGTTGGCCAGGCTCAGCATCGGCTGGAGGTGGCGCACCTCCGGGAACCGCTGGCCGGGCGGGGCGCCCACGGTGGAGGAGGGCGAACCCGGCTCCGCGACCTCGGGGTGGGCGGCCTCGAGGGCCTCCAGCTCGCGCATCCAGTCGTCGTAGACGCTGTCGTCGACGGTGGGGGCGTCAAGGACGTAGTAGGCGTTGTTGGCCTCGGCGATCAGGCGCCGCAGCTCGGCGGCCCGGGCCCGCACGGTCCCCGCGGCCTCGGCCACCTCAGGCGCCGCCGAGGCAGACGGCGAGCAGCTCCTCCGGCGTGTCGACGATCAGGTCCGGACCCTCGGCCTCGAGATCGGCGCGCGAGAAGAAGCCCCAGGTGACGGCGATCGTGGTGATTCCCGCCGCCCGCCCGGCCTGCATGTCGAAGGGCGCGTCGCCGACGTAGCAGGCGTCCTCGGGACGCCCCCCCAGCGCGGCGAGGGCATGCAGGATGGGATCGGGGTTCGGCTTGTGGCGCGGCGTGTCGTCGGCGGTGACCACCACGTCGAAGCGGGCGCGGACATCCGGCAGCACCCCCCAGGCGAGTTCCACGGCGTCGTGGCTCTTGGAGGTCACGATGCCCATGCGTCGGCCGGCGGCCGCGAGGCCGGACAGGAGCTCGTCCACGCCGTCGTAGGCCTCCAGCAGCGCCGCGGTGTTGGCGTGGTTCCAGGTGCGGTAGGTATGGAACAGCTCCTCCGCGTTCTCGGGCGAGAAGTGCTCCATCTGCTCCATCAGCGGGCGCCCGACGTTGATCACGAGGGCCTCATCGTCGAGCTCGAGTCCCAGGACCGCCCGCACCGCGTGCCGATGCGATTCCCGGATGAGGGTGACCGAGTCGATCACCGTGCCGTCGAGGTCGAACAGGATCGGCCCGGCGATGGGCCCGATGACCGGCGGGCGGGTCATGAGGTGTACAGCTGCGCGTCGGGGGCGAGCAGGTCCGCCAGCGCCAGCGCCTCCAGGCGGCCCATGCCGTCCATGTCGGTGAGGTCGAAGTGCATCGGCGTCACCGAGACGGCGCCGGCCTCGATGGCGGCGAAGTCGCTGCCCTGCTCCTCCTGGTAGCCCGCGGCCGGGCCGTAGATGCTGTATCGGCGCCGTCCGCCCTCCTCCGACACAAGCCGGAGCTCGTCCTTGTAGACGCGCCGCCCCAGTCGCGTGACCCACGCCTCGCTGACCCGGTCGGGTCCGAGGCCCGGCACGTTGACATTCAGGATCACGCGGCCGGGGAACCCCGGCGCGGTGACCACGGGCACCAGCCGCGCCGCGAAGGCGGCCGCCACCCGGAAGTCGTACGCGGTGCCGTCCCACTGCATCGCCTCATGGTCGGTGGCCTGCGCCGACACCGCGATCGACGGCCATCCGAGCAGCATGCCCTCGAGCGCCGCCGCCACGGTGCCCGAGTAGGTGACGTCGTCCCCGAGGTTCACGCCGAGGTTGATGCCGCTGACCACGACATCGGGCGGATCGTCGAGGATCGGCGTGGTCGCGAAGCGGACGCAGTCGACCGGGGTGCCGTCCGTGCGGTACGCCGGCGTTCCGTCGGCCAGGGTCACCTCGTCGAGATGCAGGGGATTGTGGATGGTGATGCCGCGCCCGATCGCGCTGCGGTTCGAATCGGGGGCGATCACCGTGACGCGGCCGACGCCGCGCAGCGCCCGCGCCAAGGCCAGGAGCCCGGGGGAGTCGACGCCATCGTCGTTGGTCACCAGGATGTGCAGCACGCGGTCCTCTCGGCGGGGCGCTCAGCCTAACGACGCGCCCGGAGGGACACCGTAACGCACGCCCACGAGCGTGAGCCCATGGGCGGGGAGCGTGGGTCCCGCCGCCGCCCGCGGCGCCCCTTCCAGCAACGCGGCGACGCTCCCTGGGGCGCGCCGCCCGGTGCCGACCTCCAGCAGGGTCCCCGCCACGGTGCGCACCATCCCCCGCAGGAACGCGTCGGCTTCGATCAGCAGGACCAGCTCGTCGTCGCGCGCCTCGAGACGGCAATCCGCCACGGTGCGATGGAAGAAGACATGCTCGGTGCGCGTCGGCGTGAAGGCCGAGAAGTCGTGGCGCCCCACCAGCAGCGCGGCGGCCTCGCGCATCACCCCCGTATCGACCGGGCGGCGCACCTCGTGCACCCGCCCCCGGCGCAGCGGCGAGTCCGGGCCCAGCAGCAGCCGGTACTCGTAGCTGCGGGCGACGGCGTCGGCCCGGGCGTCGAAGCCGGTCGGGGCATCGCGCACCCCGCGGGCCGCGACATCGTGCGGCAGGATCCCGGCGAGACCGCGGCGGATGCGGTCGGCGCCGAGGCCCGACGCGACGGAGACGCTCGCGACCTGGCCGCTCGCGTGCACGCCGGCGTCGGTGCGCCCCGCGACGGTGATGCGCACCGGGTGGCGGACCAACGTTTCGAGGGCGTCCCGAAGGACGCCCTCGACGGTGCGCAGGCCGGGCTGTGCCGCCCAGCCGGAAAAGGCCGCTCCGTCGTACTCCAGATCGAGCCGGAGCACGCGGAGGGTCATGTCATCAGGAGGGCGCGACCCCGTGGGAGAGCTCAATCAGCACCATCTCCGCCGCGTCGCCCTGACGGGGGCCGAGCTTCAGGGTGCGCGTGTAGCCGCCCTGCACGTCCTGGAAGGCCGGGCCGATCACGTCGAACAGCCGGTAGGTGACCTCCTTGTTGCGCAACAGGGCGATGGCCTGCCGGCGCGAGTGGAGGGTGTTCTGCTTGGCCAGCGTGATGGCCTGCTCCGCGACGCCGCGGGCCAGTTTCGCCTTGGGGGCGGTGGTCTGGATGCGGCCGTGCGTCAGCAGCGCGGTGGCGAGGTTCGCCGCCATCGCCTTGCGGTGGGCGCTGCTGCGGTTGAGCTTGGGTCCTTGACGGCGATGGCGCATGTGGTGTCTCTAGTCCTCGTCGCTACGCAGGGAAAGGCCGTGATTGGCCAGGTTCTCCTTGACCTCTTCGATGCTCTTCTTCCCGAAGTTCGGGATCGCCGAGAGTTCGCCCTCGGTCTTGGAGATGAGGTCTCCGATCGTCTCGACGCCCACCCGCTTCAGGCAGTTGTACGAGCGCACGCCGAGCTCGAGCTCCTCGATCATGATGTCGTGCATTCCGCCACCGGGCGGCGCCTCCTCGACCACGGGCTCACCCAGGAGCTGCGTGCTCTCGGGGTCGGCGAAGATGGCGAGGCGGTTGATCAGCGTGCCGGCGGCCTCGGAGAGGGCGGCGCGCGGGTCGATGCTGCCGTCGGTCTGGATCTCGAGCAGCAGCTTGTCGTAGTCGGTGCGCTGGCCGACACGGGCCGGGCTGACCTCGTACCGCACGCGCGTGACCGGCGAGAAGTTGGAGTCGACCGGGATGACGCCGATCGTCGTGGTCGGCCCCTTGTTCTGGTCGGCCGGCACGTAGCCACGGCCCCGCGCGATGCTGAGGATCATGTCCAGGCGCGCGCCGCTCTCGAGGTTCGCGAGCTCGAGCTCGGGGTTCAGGATCTCCAGGTCCGCCGGCATGGCGATGTCGCCGGCCGTGACCGTGCCCGGCCCCGCCTTGGAGAGCTCGACCTCGACCTCGCCGACCTCGCCGTGCAGGCGGCAGGTCAGCTCCCGCAGGCCGAGGATGATGTCGGTGACATCCTCCCGCACCCCGGGGATCGTCGTGAACTCGTGCTGGACGCCCTCGAAGCGGACGGACGTGACGGCGGCGCCCTCGAGCGAGCTGAGCAGAACGCGGCGCAGGCTGTTGCCGAAGGTGTGACCGAAGCCACGGTCGAGCGGCTCGACCTCGAAGCGGCCGAGCGTGTCGCTGACGGGCTCGTAGGTCATGCGGGGCGACTGGATGTCAAGCACGTGATGCCATCCTTCTCCGGCCTCTGCCGGATAGCGGAACTGACGCGGTCGGATGGGCCGCCGCATCGGCGCCGGGTCTGCGCGTCACAGACCCGGCCCCATCGCAGACGGCCCCGAACCGTTACTTCGAGTAGAGCTCCACGATGAGCTGCTCGCGGACCGGCATGTCGATCTCGGTGCGGTCGGGCGCCTTGAGCACCTTGCCGTTGAGCGAGTCGTAGTCGGCCTGCAGCCAGGAGGCGACCACTGTGACGGTCTCGGTGGCGGCCCGGATGACGCCCTCGGCGTTCGAGCCCTCCTTCACCGTGATGACGTCGTCGGGACGCACCTGGTAGCTGGGGATGTTGACCTTCTTGCCGTTCACCCGGAAGTGGCCGTGGTTCACCAGCTGACGGGCCTGGCGGCGGGTCGAGGCGAAGCCGAGGCGGAAGACCACGTTGTCGAGGCGCATCTCGAGCATGCGCAGCAGGTTCTCGCCGGTGATACCCGGCTGGCGGCTGGCCTTCTCGTAGTAGCGGCGGAACTGCTTCTCGAGCACGCCGTAGAAGCGGCGGGTCTTCTGCTTCTCGCGCAGCTGCAGCAGGTACTCGCTCTGGCGGATGCGGCCGCGGCCGTGCTCGCCCGGCGGGTAGTTGCGCCGGTCGAGGTACTTCGCGCACTTGTCGGTGAGGGCGACACCCTCACGCCGTGACAGCTTGACCTGAGGTCCGGTGTAACGCGCCATGCCAGGCCCCCTAGACCCGGCGCCGCTTGCGAGGGCGGCAACCGTTGTGGGGGACGGGGCTGACGTCGGTGACCGAGGTGACCTCGATGCCGGCGGCCTGGATCGAGCGGATCGCGGTCTCGCGACCGGAACCCGGGCCCTTGACATAGACGTCGACCTTCTGCAGACCGTGCTCCATGCCCTTGCGGGCCGCGGAGTCGGCCGTGACCTGGGCGGCGAAGGGCGTGCTCTTACGCGAGCCCTTGAAACCGGCCGAGCCGGCGGTCTCCCATGCGATCACGTTCCCCTGCTTGTCGGTGAGCGTGACGATGGTGTTGTTGAACGACGTCTTGATGTGGGCGTTACCCACGGCGATGTTCTTGCGCGCGCGCCGACGGGTGCGGCCGCGGGTGACCTTCTGGCGTGACAACGAACTCCCTCGGTCCTCTAGCCCTTGCGCTGCTTGCCGACGGTGCGCTTGGGACCCTTGCGGGTGCGGGCATTGGTCTTCGTGCGCTGTCCGCGCACCGGAAGGCCACGGCGGTGACGGAGTCCCCGGTAGCAGCCGATCTCCATCAGGCGCTTGATGTCGTTGGAGCGCTCGCGGCGGAGGTCACCCTCAACCATGAGGCTCTTCTCGATGATCTCGCGCAGACGCCCGACCTCTTCCTCGGTGAGGTCGCGGACGTAGGTGTCGCGGTTGATGCCGGTCTGGTCCAGCACCTTGTTGGCCGTCGAGCGGCCGATGCCGAAGATGTAGGTCAGACCGATCTCCACGCGCTTCTCACGCGGGATGTTGACGCCGGCGATGCGTGCCATGTGGCTCCCTACCCCTGGGTCTGCTTGTGGCGGGCGTTGGAGCAGATCACGAGCAGCTTGCCGTGTCGCTTGATGACGCGGCACTTCTCACAGATCGGCTTCACGGACGCACGAACCTTCACGACTTTTCCCCTGGTACCGGTCGACCGGTATGTGTCCGGTCGACAATGTGCGCGGGCAGACACGCAGGGAGCCCCCGCGAGCGGCCCGGAATGCTAGCACGCGCGCTCATGCCGCGGGCAGCGTGAGGACGCGTGGCCCGTCGGCCGTCACGGCGACGGTGTGCTCCCAGTGCGCGGACAGGCTCCCGTCGCGCGAGGAGATGGTCCAGCCGTCGTCCCCGAGGAGCACCTCGTGGTCGCCGGCGTTCACCATGGGCTCGATCGCGATGACCCAGCCCTCCTGCAACTCGGCCCCGGAACCGGGCCGGCCGTAGTTCGGCACCTGCGGCTCCTCGTGCATCGAGCGCCCCACCCCGTGCCCCACCAGGCTGCGGACCACCGCGAAGCCGGCCGCCTCCACCTCGGACTGCACGGCGTGGCCGATGTCGCCGATGTGGTTGCCCAGGCGGCAGGCCTGGACGCCGCGCTCGAGAGCCGCCTTGGTGACATCGATGAGGTTGTGCGCGATCGGCGTGATCGTGCCAACGCCGTAGGTGCGAGCCGAGTCGGAGACCCAGCCGTCCAGGGTCACGCCGATGTCGACGGCGATGATGTCCCCGTCGCGCAGCACGCGCTCGCCCGGGATGCCGTGCACCACCTCGTCGTTCACCGACGCGCAGATCGAACCGGTGAAGCCGTTGAAGCCCTTGAAGGTCGGCACGCCGCCATGGGACCGGATGAACTCCTCGGCCATGGCGTCCAGCTCGCCGGTGCTGATGCCGGCGGTGATCGCCGGGGCGAGCGCCTCATGGCAGGCGGCCAGCACCGCGCCCGACGCGGCCATGGCGTCCAGCTCCGCGGGCGTCTTCACGACCGGCCCGCGCTTGGTGCGAGGGGGAGCGACCGGTCCCTCCCTAGGGCGCCGGGGGCGCCGGGAGGTGGGCGACGATCTCGTCGTGCACCGCGTCCATGGTCCCGAGTCCGTTCACCTCGCGCAGCAGGCCGCGCTCGGCGTAGTAGGCGATCAGGGGTGCGGTCTGGCTCTCGTACACCTTCAGGCGGTTCTCGATCGTCTCGAGGTTGTCGTCGCCGCGGCCGCGCCCGAGCAGCCGCTCGAGCAACTCCTCACGGGGCACCGACAGGGAGATCACCGCGTCGAGGGGGGCGCCGAGCTCGTCGAGCATCTCCCCGAGGGCGTCGGCCTGCGGCACCGAGCGCGGGAAGCCGTCGAGCAGGAAGCTGTCGTTCGCCAGGCGCCCGTCGGGGCCGACGAGCCGCTCGCGGATCATGCCGATCACCACGGCGTCGGGCACGAGGTCGCCGGCGTCCATGTAGCGCTTGGCCTCGACGCCCAGCGGCGAGCCCTCCGCCACCGCGGCGCGAAGGATGTCGCCGGTGGCCAGGTGGATCAGCGAGTACTCGTCACGGAGGCGCTCGGCCTGGGTGCCCTTACCGGCACCGGGGGGCCCGAGGAGAATCAGTCTGGCTATTTCAGGAACCCTTCATACGATCGCATCATGAGCTGCGACTCCATCTGGCGCACGGTGTCGAGCGCGACGCCGACGACGATCAGGATGGACGTGCCGCCCAGGACCCCGAACACGACGTTCGAGTCGGGGAGGTAGCGGAAGACGATGTTCGGCAACTCGGCGACGAGTGCCAGGTAGATGGCCCCGGGCAGCGTCAGCCGGGTGAGCACCCGGTCGAGGTAGACCGCCGTCGGCCGCCCGGGGCGCACCCCGGGGATGAACCCGCCGTACTTCTTGAGGTTGTCCGCCTGCTCCACCGGGTTGAACTGCACCGCGGTGTAGAAGTAGGTGAACAGGACGATGAGGATCGCCTCGAAGATGATGTAGTACCACGAGCCCGGCGCCAGGAAGTTGGAGATCGACTGGAACACCGAGCCGCGGCCGCCGAGCTCCGCCAGGGTCGCCGGCAGGATCACGACGGACGAGGCGAAGATCACCGGGATCACGCCGGCCATGTTGACGCGCAGCGGCATGTAGGTCGTGCCGCCGGAGGTCATGCGCCGCCCGACGACGCGCTTGGCGTACTGGATCGGGATGCGCCGCTGGCCCTCGTTGACGAACACCACTCCGACGACGACCGCGAGCGTGATCACCAGGATGATCACCTGGGTGACGGGCGGCACCGTCAGCCAGCCCT
>JBKHVQ010000401.1:0-4541 GCA_046569985.1 Thermoleophilia bacterium
AACCTCCTGTCGATCGGCGCCGCCTACGGTGTGGTGGTCGCCGTGTTCCAATGGGGCTGGGGGCGCTCGCTGATCGGCCTCGATGAGGCCGTCCCGATCGCCTCCTTCGTCCCCATGATGATGTTCGCCATCCTCTTCGGCCTGTCGATGGACTACGAGGTGTTCATCCTCTCCCGCATCCGCGAGGAGTACCGGCGCGGTCACACCAACGTCGACAGCATCGTCGCGGGCCTCGGCGCCACCTCCAAGGTGATCAGCGCAGCCGCGCTGATCATGGTGAGCGTGTTCCTCGGGTTCGTCATCAGCGACGACCCGATCGTGAAGATGATGGGCGTCGGGCTGGCCACCGCTGTCGCCGTCGACGCCACCATCGTCCGCATGGTCCTCGTGCCCTCCACCATGACCCTGGTTGGTGACGCGAACTGGTGGCCGCCACGCCGGCTGGAGCGGCTCCTGCCCCGGCTCGAGATCGAGGCCGATCCGCCCCCGCCCCGGGCCGGGCGATGAGCGCCGTCCCCGCGATCTCGGTGCGCGGCCTGACCAAGTCGTTCGGCGCGGTCGCCGCCGTGACGGACCTCTCGTTCGACCTCGCGCCCGCGACGGTCACCGGCTTCGTCGGTCCCAACGGCTCCGGCAAGAGCACCACGATCCGCATGTTGCTCGGCCTTGTCGCGCCCACCGCGGGGACCGCCTCGGTGCTCGGGCACCCGATCAGCGATCCGGGTGCCTACCTCAGCCGAGTCGGCGCGCTGGTCGAGTCCCCCGCCTTCTACCCACAGCTCACCGGCCACAGGAACCTCCTCGCGCTCGCCCGGCTGGCGCGCCTGCCGCCGGCGCGCGTGGAGGAGGTGCTCGCCGTCGTGGGCCTCGCCGAGCGGGCCCGGGAGCGCTATCGGGACTACTCGCTGGGAATGAAGCAGCGTCTCGGCATCGCCGCCGCGCTGCTGCAGGACCCCGCGCTGCTCATCCTGGATGAACCGACGAACGGCCTCGACCCGGCGGGCATCGTGGAGATACGCGGGCTGCTGCGGACCCTCAGCGAACGGGGCACCTCGGTGTTCGTGTCGAGCCACAACCTCTCCGAGATCCAGGCGATCTGTCACTCGATCGTCCTGATCCAGCGCGGCCGGCTGCTGTTCTCGGGGTCCCTCGACGCGTTGCTCGCCGGTCACGGCGCCGTCGTGCTCGCCGCGCCCGAGCACGCCGCCGACATCGGCGCCCTGGCCGCGCTGGTGGAGGCCGCCGGCTACCCGTCAACCGCACGCGGCGACCAGCTCGAGATCCGCGCACCGGAGTCATGGGGCCCCGAACTCAACCGGCAGGCCATGCGCGCGGGGATCACCCTGCGCCGGCTGGGCGTGCGAGACGCCAGCCTCGAGCAGACCTTCCTCGACCTCACCGATGGCACCGGCGGCGGGGAGGCGCCATGATCGCCGCGTTCCGATCCCAGTGGGTGAAGCTGACGCGACGCAGCTTCGCGGTGGGCGCGATCGCCCCTCTGGTGGGGTTCAGCGTCGCCATCACCGCCGTCGGCATCCTCCGGGTAAACGAGACCGGCGAGCACATCGGTCCCGCCGGCAGTCTCACCCTCGCCGATCTCACCGCCGGCGGCGGTTGGCTCGCCGGCATGGGAGCCGCCTCCGCGTTCCTGGGCCTCATCAGCCTCGCGATCTTCGCCTCAGACATCGCGGGGGAGTTCACCACCGGCACGATCCGATCGGTCCTCGTCCTCGAGCCGCACCGGCTGAGGGTGCTGGCCGGCAAGACCGCCTGCCTCGCGGCGTTCCTCGCAGGGGGGCTCATGATCGCCGGCCTCGCCACCGGGGTCGCCGCGTTCGTCGTCGCAGGCAGCGAGAGTATCGACACGTCGGCCTGGACCACCACCGATGCTCTCTCCGAGGGGCTCTCGATCTACGTCAACGTGCTGATGTCGTGCGTCGTCTGGGGCGTGTTCGGGATGGCGCTCGGCATGATCACCCGGTCATCGGCCATCGCGATCGCGGCCGGCGCCGGCTACTTCCTGCTCGGCGAGCGGCTCCTTCTGAACTCCCTGTGGCCCTCGACCGAGGAGTGGCTCCCGGCCGGCGTGCTGTCGGCGCTCGCCGAGGGCGGGAACCCGGCGATCGGCTACGGCACCGCGATCGTGCTCGCCGCCGCCTACGGCCTCGGTGCCTTCCTGCTCGCGGCCACCGCCTTCGCCCGACGGGACATCACCGCCTGAGCGCGCCGGCCGCGCCGGGGCATCACCCGCGCGACTGAGAGTCAGAATTTCTTCAGGTAGGGTCCTCGAGCGAAGCGACCGCAACGGATGGGCCGATCCATGAGCAGCGCACGCGTCACCCCTGCCACGGCGCCCGTAACCCGGACGCCCGTGGCCCTGCCCGACCCCACAGAGACCTACGGCCAGGATGCCGAGTGGTGCGTGGTGCGCACAGAGGGACGATGGCGCGAGGTGCGGTTTCACGATTACGCGGAGATCTTCGCGGTGCCGGGCCTCTACGAGCGGCTCTTCTACGACATCCTGGAGTGCCGGTCGCCGGCCACGATCGCCGGCATGCTGGGCGAGGCGATCGGTGAGGCCGGGGGTGATCCGACCGAGTTGCGTGTCCTCGACCTGGGGGCCGGGAACGGCATCATGGGTGAGGAACTGCGCGGGCTCGGGGCGGCGGCGGTGGTGGGGGTCGACATCCTCTCCGAGGCGGCCGACGCGGCCGGGCGCGACCGGCCGACCGTGTACGACGACTACTTCGTCGTGGACATGACCGGTCTCGACACCACCGAGAGCGCCGCCCTCGAACGGCACCGGTTCAACTGCCTCACCTGCGTCGCGGCCCTCGGCTTCGCGGACATCCCGCCGGCGGCTTTCCGCGCCGGGTACAACCTGATCGCTCCCGGTGGCTGGGTCGCCTTCAACATCAAGGAGGACTTCCTCGACGACGCCGACCGCAGCGGCTTCGCGGATCTGATCGCCCGGTCGGTCGATGAGGGCAGGCTGGAGCTACGGCTGCGACGCCGCTACCGGCACCGCCTGGGCACCGCCGGCCAGCCCCTCCACTACGTCGGGTTGATCGGGGTCAAGCGGGAGGACCTGCCGGCCATCTGATGGGTGGGCAGCCACCGGCCCGCGGCGGCGGCGGCCCGGAAGCCGCTTAGCCGGCGAAGCGGACGACGGGGTTCGAACCCGCGACCTTCGGCTTGGGAAGCACGTTCTGGCGGTTCTGCGGGGTGACCGGCTGCGGTCCGAAAGCGGCCCATGAGCAGGGGTTTATTCGTCATCTGAGTGGGGCGGTCGTGCGCCCGAATCGGCGCTTCTGCGCGCCTCGTGTGGGATGGACGTGGGATGGAGTCGGGCGCCGGTGCCCGTCCGGCCTTCTTCATTTCGCACCATGGTGCATCTGCGTCCCGCTCGATGGGGTGTCCGTCCGGACAGCGACATGCTGAGCGTCGCGAAGCTCGCCCTCGGCCAGGAGGCCTACTACGAGCAGCAGGTCGCGCTCGGCCTCGACGACTACTACGCGGGTCGGGGGGAGTCGCCTGGCCTGTGGGCGGGCTCGGGGGCGGACGGTCTCGGTCTTGATGGCGTGGTCGAGGACGGCGACCTCGGCACCCTCCTTCGCGGGCTGAGCCCCGCCGACGGCGTGCGCCTACGCGCGCCGGCCACCGAGCGCACGATCACCGTCCGCCTCCTCGACGAGGCCACCGGGGTCTGGCGCGACGAGCCGAAGACGCTCGCGCCGGTCGCCGGCTACGACCTAGTCTTCTCGTGCCCCAAGAGCATCAGCCTCCTGCATGCGCTCACCGACGACGAGGCCGTCCGTCGTGCGATCTCCGACGCCCACGAATCCTCCTGGCAGGCGGCCCTCTCCTATCTCGAGTCGGAGGCCTGCGTGATCCGCCGCGGTCGCGGCGGGGCGATCCGAGAGCACGGCGAGGGCTTCGTCGCGGCCGCCTTTCGCCATCGCACCAGCCGCGCCCAGGATCCCCACCTGCACACCCACGTGATCGTCGCCAACCTGGCGCGCTCGGCCGACGGGAAGTGGCGGGCGCTCGATGGCGAGGCGATCCTTCGCACCCATCGCCTGGCGGCCGGCTACCTCTACGAGGCGCACCTTCGTGGCGAGCTGTCGCGCTCGCTCGGGGTGCGCTGGACAGCACCCGCGAAGGGGATGGCCGAGGTCGAGGGGGTGCCGACCGAGGCGCTGCGCGCCTTCTCGACCCGCCGCCAGTCGCTGGTCGCGCACATGGAGGCGATGGGCACCTCGGGCTTCGCCGCCTCGCGGGTCGCCGCGCTCGCCACCCGCGAGCGCAAGGAACGCGTCGATCTGCGCGACCTGCGCGAGTCCTGGCTCGACCGCGCATCGCAGATGGGCCTCGGAGCCGACGAGCTCCGAGGCCTCCTCGCCCGCGAGCCGGGATGGGACGTGGACCTGCCGACGATCGCCGCGGACGACCTCACGGCACACCAGGCGACGATCACCACGCCCGAGATCGTGCGGGCCGTGGCGGGCGCAACGCGCGAGGGCGCGAGCGTCGATTCGGTG
>JBKHVQ010000402.1:0-4340 GCA_046569985.1 Thermoleophilia bacterium
TCGGCGGCCTCGGGGTCGCGCGGCACGACCGTTTTGTCATCTTCTGCCGCGACACCGCCCCCGGCGACCGCGCGCGGGTGCGCGTGACCAAGGGGCGCCGCCGCTTCGCGGAGGCCGACCTCGTGGAGCTGCTGGCCCCCGGCCCCGGGCGCATAACCGCGCCGTGCCCGCTGGTGCCCCGCTGTGGCGGGTGCCGGCTGCAGCATGTCGCCTACGAGGCCACCCTGGCCGCCAAGCGCGACCAGATCGCCGAGCACCTCGCGCGGATCGGCCATCTCGACGAGGTGGCCGTGCTCGATCCCGATCCGGCCCTCGAGCGGTTCGGCTACCGCAACAAGATGGAGTACTCGGCGTCGGTGGGTCCCGGGGGGGATCTGGTGCTGGGCTTCCATGAGCGGGGTCGGTGGGACAGCGTCATCGACGTGCCGGCCTGCATGCTCGACACGCCGCTCGGCAACGCGGTGCGCGAGTCGGTGCGCCGCTGGGCGCTCGACGAGGCTATCGCCCCCTACGACCAGCGCGAACAGCGCGGCGACCTGCGGCACCTGGTGGTGCGCGAGGGGGTCGCCACCGGGCAGGTGCTCGTGACCGTGGTGACCGCACCCGGTAACGAGGAGACCGTCGACCGTCTCGCGGACCCGCTGATGTCCGCCCATCCCGAGGTCGTGGGGTGCTGCACGCCGTCAACGACGGCGTGGCCGAGGTCACCTCAGGGCTCCCCACCCGGGTGGTCGCCGGTCGCGACTGGCTGGAGGAGCGCGTCCACGGCGTGAGCCTGCGCCTCTCCCAGCCGGCGTTCTTCCAGACCAACACGCGCATGACCGACACCCTCTACGCGCGCGCCGCCGAGGCGGCGGGCCTCGACGGCGGCCAGGTCCTCTATGACCTGTTCGCCGGGGTGGGCAGCATCGGCATCGCCCTGGCCGGCGGTGCCCGCGAGGTCGTCGCCATCGAGATCGTGCCCGAGGCCGTCGAGGATGCGCGCGCGAACGCCGAGCGCAACGGGGTCACGAATCACACCGCCCTCTGCGGGGACGTCGGGGTGGTGCTGCGCGAGCACCGCGGTCAGCTGCCGCCCCCGGACGTGGCGATCGTGGACCCCCCGCGCGGCGGGCTGTCGGGCCGCGCGATCCGGCGGATCCTCGAGCTTGCGCCACCGGTGCTGGTGTACGTCTCGTGCCAGCCGGCCACCTTCGCCGACAACGCGGCGCGCCTGGTCGAGGGCGGCTACGCTCTCGAATGGGTGCGGCCGGTCGACATGTTCCCCCAGACGCCCCACATCGAGGCCGTCGCGCGCTTCGTGCGCCCGCCCGGTTGAGCGCCGCGCACATCCCGAGAGGACGAGGTCCCCATTGGCCGTACGCCGGATAGCCGTCGCCTGTCAGGGCGGGGGTACTCATGCCGCCTTCACGTGGGGGGTCCTCGACGAGATCCTGCTGGCGAAGGAGCGCTTCGACGCCGACCCGGCGGGCGGGGACACCTTCGAGATCAGCGCGTTCAGCGGCACCTCGGCCGGCGCCCTGTGCGCGATGGCCGCCTGGTACGGCATGGCCCCGAACCGGGCCGACGCGGCGATGGGGTCGCCGGCCGCCGCGCGTGAGCGCCTCGATCACCTGTGGACCACCTTCACCGCCACCACGCCGGCGGAGATCCTCCATAACGAGTGGGTGGCCGCGGCGCTGCGCTGGCAGGCGGGTCACCTGCCCACCGTCAGCTCCGGTCCGTACGACCTGGTCAGCCGGCTGTCGATGGCGGGCCTTTCGATGATGGGCGTGCGGCCCGAGTACCTGGGCTTCCCGGCGCTGCTGCACTCCCTCTGCCCGCACCTCGACGATGTCGACTGGCCCGAGGTGGCCCGGCGCCGGCTGCGCGTGATCGCGGGCGCCATCGAGGTGCTCAGTGGTAACACCGAGATCTTCGACTCGGACACGACGCTGCGCGTGATGGGCCTGATCGAGCCCGACGAGTACGCGGGCACCGGCGCGAACCGGTGGCGGATGCGGCGGCCGCTCTCGCTGGACGGCGTCGCGGCGTCGGGGACCCTCCCCGAGGTGCTCCCCGCCCAGCGGATCCCCGGAATGGAGTTCCCCACCTGCGAGCCCGGCGAGTCGGTGACGCGCACCGGCTACTACTGGGACGGCCTCTACTCGCAGAACCCCCCGGTGCGCGACCTCGTGGACGCGCCGGCGCGTGAGGACAAGCCCGACGAGATCTGGGTGGTGCGGATCAACCCGCAGGAGTTCTCGCCGGTGTCGCTCGATGTGAGCCTCGACGACATCCACGACCGCGAGAACGACCTGGCGGGGAACCTCTCGCTGAACCAGGAGCTCGACCACATCCTCACGATGAACCGCTGGCTGGACCGCTACGGCGACGCCCACCCGCCGCTGGACACCCGCAAGCGCGTCGAGGTGCGCACGATCAAGATGAGCCGCGACACGGCCTGGGGCATCGGCCACGCGTCGAAGCTCGACCGCAGCGCCGGGCACATGGCGCGTCTACGGGAGGAGGGCCGGGAGATCGGGGCCCGCTGGATGGAGGACTGGCGCCGCCTGGGCGCCGAGTTCGACCGCTACCCCGACGACGCGCGCTACCCGGGATCGCCCGGGGTCGCCCCGCCCGGGGTGAGGTGACTCAGTAGGGCGGCTGGGCCTGGTGCCAGTCGCCGATGGCGCGGAAGGCGTCCCAGAAGGCGCGCTTCGCGCTCTGCTCGTCCAGTGACGCGTCGATGTCGGGCACGTACAGCGCCTCGATGCTCGGCGTCCAGCTCTGGACATCGCCGGGGAGGGCCCGCAACGGCTCCGCCATCGGGTGGTTCATGCGGTTGATCGCGTCGACGACCCGCCGGCCCATGGGCACCAGCAGCGTCGGCTGCACGATCTGAACCTCGCGTGAGAGCCACGGCAGGAACGTCTCGATGTCGGCTGCGTCCTCATCGCCGCCGCACTTCACGCAGAGCGTGCCGTAGAGAAGGAGCGGGTCGATGCCGAGGCGCTGCATGCTCTTGAGCACCGCCGTGCCGGCCCGCCCGAAGAAGGCCACGCCCTCTTGGCGCTCGGCCAGGTTCGGCGCCCACTTCACCAGCATGATCTCGGCCTGCGGTGAGCCCGAGGCCAGCACGGGCAGTTCGTCCTCGTCGCGGCAGGGGGCGGCCGCCGTGATCTCGTCGTTCAGGGCCGCCATCTCGGCGATCGCGCGCCGCTCGTACGCGCTCTGGATGTCCTCCGCACCGGTGGTCTCGCCGACGGCCGCGGGGGTGGTGCGGCGGGAGCGGGTGCGCCGGGGGGATCCGGGGCTCTGGGGGTCGGGGCTCATCCGCGACCCGTATTACCCGGTCGGCCGCGTACTCCTTCCGGGCGGTGTTGCACGCTGGGAAGGCGGGTTGCGCACCTTCCCGGCATGCGCCCGTCAGCTCCGGGGCCCGCGCGCGTCCGAGGCGCGCCAGACGATGAGGATGCGGTGCGCCGCGGTGATCATGCTGAGCGCCGCGAGGATGCCGATCAGCACCGCCTGAAGGTCCCCGAGGCCGCCGAGGAAGATGGCGGAGCCCACAATCACGAGGCGCTCGGGGCGGCCCATCAGCCCGCCCGACGACCCGGGTATGCCGAGGCCCTCGGCGCGGGCGCGGGCGTAGGAGACCATGAACGACCCGGTGAGGGCGACAAAGCAGGCGACGACCGCCCAGTCGGTCCCGTCCTGCGCGAAGACGAGACCCAGAGCCGCCAGGATGACGCCCTCGGCGAGGCGGTCGAGCGTCGAGTCGAGGAAGGCACCGAACTTGGTCGAGCGGCCCTGGTAGCGGGCCAGGGTTCCGTCGAGGGAGTCGACCAGGCCGGAGGCGACGAACACCAGCGAGGCGACGACCCACTGCTCGGCGATGACCAGGCCCGCGGAGACGCAGATGCCCGTGAAGCCGATGAGGGTGACGCCGTTCGGCGTTATGCGGCTGGCGTCGACGGCGCGCAGGAAGGCGCGCATGAGGGGCGAGCGTTGCCGCGGCGCGTCGGATTGGGTCATGGTGCCGATGTGGAGCCGTCCTCCGCGAGGTTGAGCCGGTGCGCCCGGCCGGGGGCGAAGTAGGATAGCCCGCCATGCGACTGTGCACCTACCGGGCCGATGCCGCCACCCGCCTCGGCCGTGTCGAGGGCGACCGGGTCGTGCCTCTCGATGGGCGGGATCTGCGTGACGCGCTGTCCGGCGTGCCCGCCCCCGCCGGTGAGCCGGTGCCCTTGGAGGGCGTTGATCTGGTGGCTCCGCATGTGCCGGCGACCACGTTCGCGGTGGGGCGCAACTACCCGCTGCATGCGGCCGAGATCAACAGCGAGGTCCCGCCGCATCCG
>JBKHVQ010000403.1:0-7299 GCA_046569985.1 Thermoleophilia bacterium
TAGCCAGGGGGAACAGAGGCGTCCCGGACAGGGTCCGCGACCCTCCCGGGTCTCACCGCGGGGCGATCCCGCCTCGCGGTGAGGTCAGGAGTGGGCCTGGTCCCGGGTGAAGGGCTCCCCGGTGACGAGGAAGCGCACCCGGCCGCCGAGCTCGGCGCCGTTGTTGGCCACGCGCTCCAGGTGCCGGGCGACCAGCACCGCCGCCGCCGCCCACGCGCGCGTTTCCAGCTCCTCGCTCGGCAGCGCCCCGACGGCCTGCACGACCTCGTCCAGCATGCGTCGCACGCCCGCGGCGTCGGCCCGGGCCCGCTCACCGAGGGCCACGTCGCCCCGGGCGATGGCCTGCACGGCCTGCGCGAGCACGTCGACAGCGTGCGCGCTCATGCGCGAGATCTGGGCCTGGATGGTGCTGTCGGCGCCCTCTGGCCGCACGGAGGTGGCCGCGTTCGCGATCGCCACGGCGAGGTCGCCGACGCGCTCGAGTGCGATTACACCGATCAGGCCGACGTGCAGCAGTCGCAGGTCTGAGGCCACGGGCGCCTCGAGCAGCTGCAGGTTGAAGATCTTCTGGTCGAGTTCGACGCATCGCTGGTCGACCAGTTCGTCGCCCTCGACCACCTCGGCGGCGGCGGCGCGGTCCACGTCCTCCCAGGCGGCGACGCCGCGCTCGACCTGCGCGAGGACCAGGCTGGCCATCTCGACCAGGCCCGAGCGGAAATCCTCGATCTCCGCCTGGAAGTGGACACGGGTTGTCGCCACGGGTTGAGTCTATGCCCCGTGTCGGCGTCTGTCTGTTACGGAGCTGTGTTCGTTGACCCTCAGCGCACCGGCAGAGTGCGCCGCGTGAGCGCCACCAGCGCGTCGTTGGTGGCCAGCAGAGCGCTGCCGGAGCGCCCCCGTGTGAAGCGCACGGCCCCCGAGCGGTCCTGCAGCCGCCGCAGCTCGGCTCTGGTGCCGGCGGGGACGGGCCTGCCCAGCGCGCGCAGCGCGCGGATCGCGTTGCTCGTGGGGTTCGCCTGGGTGTCGCCGCCACGCCCTCCCGACGCGTAGCCGCCGCGCGTATTGCGCTGGGCCACCATCCACCTGGCGGCCGCGCGCAACTCGGCGTGGCGCGCGGGCACCCCGACGGCGCGCAGCGCCTCGATCATCAGCCCGGTCGCGTCGACGCTGTCGCGTGCGGTGGGGCTGAGGGTGAATCCCCAGCCGCCCTCGCCGCGGGCCGCGAGGGTGAGGCGGATCGCCGTCCGCGGCACCGGTCGTCGCGCCGCCGCGAGGGCGAGCAGCGAAAGGGCCTGATCGAAGGCGGTCGCCCCGTACCGGCCGCGCGCGTATCGCGAGGTGATCCCTCGCACGTAGTCGCGTCCGCGCAGTCGCGAGGGGTCGGCCCCCGCCGCGACGGCCGCGAGCGTGACCTTGGCGGCGCCCCCGGCGGTGGTTGCGTATCGCGGGGCGAGCCGGGCGAGCACGCGCAGGCGCGGGGCCACCGACGCGCGCGAGCGGCCCGCCGCGCGCAGGGCGACGATTGTGTCGGCGACCTGCCCGCCCGGCGCCGCGACCGGGGTGCGCTCCAGCCACGCCGCCGCGCGGGCGGCGGCCCGCTGATCCTGGGTCGCCGCACTCGCCGCGCCGGCCGTGGCCACCAGCGCCCCGGCGGCCAGGACGCAGCCGGCCATCCGCGCGCGGCCCCGTCGTGCCGCGGTCATCGCCGCGCCCCGGTCACGCGGAAGCGCACCGCGGTCGGCGCGCCGAGCGTTCCTTCCGCACTGCGCGAGCGCGCGAGCGCGCGCCAGGCGCCCGGGGGCAGCGGGCCGCTCACCGGGCGCGACCAGCGCGCCCCGCGCGATCGGGCCGGGACGAACACCGGTCGCGCGCAGGAACGCACCCGGGTCAGACGGCCGGAGGCCGCGAGGAAACGGCAGCCTCCCACGACGCGCCGGGCGAGCGCGACCTCGACCAGCGCGATGTCGGCGGCGGCCGGGCCGGCGGTGCCCCGGACCGCCCCGACGCGGGCGACGCGCGCCGCGGGGCGCGGGGCGCGGATGCGCGTCACGGGCGCGACCGTGCGCAGGCGCACGCGGATGGCGCCGATGTTCGCTCCGGGCACCCGGACGCTCTCGGTGTTCCCCGCGCCGTCGGTGGCGCGGGTCTCGATGCGCCAGATCCCGGGTGCCAGCCCGCGCCGCCCCAGGGGGAGGATCCAGTTGCCGCCGGCGACGCGCGCGGCGACCCACTCGGGCCGCCCGCATCCCCTCGCGGCGGTCAGGCCGCCCCTCGCGGTGCGGAAGCGGCAGAGGGTGCCGACGCGCAGGCCGGCCGACACCTCGACGCGCGCGATGTCGCTGCGGTCGGGGCCGGCGGTGCCCGCGATGCTCCGCACCGCGCCACGCGTCGAGCGCAGGGCGGGGGCGCGCACCGCGCTTCCCGGTGCGACGGTGTCGGCGCCCGGCCCCGCAGGGGCCGCCACCGGGGTGGCCGGGGCGGGCGCCAGGTTGCAGACGGCCGGGTCGTCGCCGTAGGAGCACACGTTGCGCGTGGCGCTGCGCACGTCGCCCGCGCGGGTGGCGCGGACACCTGCGACCCCGGTCCCCTGGGCGATGAACGTGGCCCGGCCCTGCGCGTCGGCTGTGGCCTGGGATGCGCCGTAGGTGACGCGCGCACCCGCGGCCGGGCTCGCGGCGCCGTTCTCGTCGTAGCTGACGACGGCGACCGTGAACGAGGTCCCCCGCGGAAGCCGGTCGGAGGACGGCGACACATCCAGGTCGCGCGCGCCGGCGAAGCCCCCGTGGAACCACAGCACCTCGTCCCCCGCGGAGAGCGCGGTGGACTCGGCGCCGACCTGGGCCGCCACGTGATTCACCTTGTACTGCCAGCCGACCGTGCCGCCGCTGCCGTCGGGGCCGATCGTCAGCACCTGAAGGCCGAACGAGTACCCCTTGAAGCCGAAGTCGAGCGCCGCGCCCGAGGCGGCGCGGTACACCTGCCAGAACGCCGAGCCGCGGCTCACCGGCCACGCGGCGAAGTCGACGTCATAGAGGGTCGCCTCGGTGCCATCGGCCTCGATGTCGATGGCGCTCTCGGGGACCAGGGTCGCCGCCGACCCCTCGATGCGGATCGTCGTGTCGAGCGCGGTCGCTGCGGGCGCGCTCGCGCAGAGCGCGACGGTTGCCGCGATGGCGAGAGAGCCCCAGCGGGCCGTCCGGCGCGGGGGTGTGTTCACGTGAAGCTCCTCTGTCCACGGAGGGCGTTGTGGGTGGCGGGCCGCGGGCAGGTTTCCTGGCTTCCCGGTGCGAGCGCTCCCCCCGCGGCCTTCCCGGGTTTCCCCAGTGACCGGCTGACGCCATGCGAAGGTTGCTTCCGGGTGACAGTGGCGGGACCGCGCCGGATTCACACCGGCTTCCCTCACCCCCGATCCGTGCTGCGCGGGTAGGCTACACCAGGTCCCCCCGCGAGGGGTGACGCTCGTCGCGGCGGGCCGGATCGCAGCCGACTATCATCGGCCCCCGTGTCCGCAGCGACCCCCGAGCTCGTGAACCCCGGGACGGCCGGCGCCCTCGAGCGCATCGTCCGCACACCGTGGATGTTCTGCACGGCCGTCCTCGCCATCACCGTCTTCGGCCTCGCGCTCGACCAGAGGGTCGACCTGGCAGGGCAGCTGGCCCTCTCGGCCGCGACCTGGGGCTTCCTGCTGGCATTCATGGTCTATCTGAGCCCCGAGGAGCGGGCCACGACCGTCGTGGTGATCGTCGTCGCGACGATCGCCGAGATCATCGGCTCGGTGATCTGGGGCGTCTACCTCTACCGCCTCGACAACCTGCCCCTGTTCGTGCCGGCCGGCCATGGCCTGGTCTACCTCACCGGTCTGCGCCTCAGCCAGACGCGCTGGCTGATCGCCCGGGCGCGCGGGCTCGTGTGGGCCGCGGTCATCGTCGCCGGGGCATGGGCGGCGCTGGGGCTGTTCGTGCTCGATCGCAAGGATGTCGGCGGCGCCGTCGGGGCCGCCGTGCTGATCCTCTTCCTGCTGCGCGGCCGCGCGCCGGCCACCTACGCCGGCGTCTTCTTCGTGGTCGCCTTCCTGGAGCTCTACGGCACCTGGATCGGCACCTGGACCTGGCAGGAGGTGATCCCCGGCACCGGCATCCCCAACGGGAACCCGCCCAGCGGCGTCGCCAGCGGATACGTGTTCTTCGACATCGCCGCGCTGGCGCTGGCGCCGTGGCTCCTGGCCCTCGCGCGACGCGTGCGCGACCGCGTGCGCGGCATCGAGCGCGCCCCTCTGCCGAGCCCCCAGGTCGCCGCGTCCGAGGCGGACGGATCCGGGTGAGGCGCGACGGCCCCGGCGCCACCGCGCCCGGGGTCGTCGCGCCGCGGGAGTGCCCCTATACTCGTGCCGCCATGGAGGCCTCGGTGGGGCGTAGCCAAGCGGTAAGGCAGCGGGTTTTGGTCCCGCGATCGGGGGTTCGAATCCTCCCGCCCCAACCAGTCGGCGTCCCGCGCGTCGTGCCCGCCCCCCACCAGCTCGAGGTGCTGTGACCATCGGTGTCGTCGTCCTGGCCGCCGGCCAGGGCACCCGCATGCGTTCCGACCTGCCCAAGGTGCTCCACCCGCTCGCCGGGCGCCCGCTGATCGGCTGGGTGCTCGATGCCGTATCCGCGGCCGCGGCATCCCACACCGTCGTCGTCGTCGGCAACGGCGCCGACACGGTCCGCGAGCACCTCCCCTCCGATCTCGGGATCGCCGTCCAGCACGAGCGCCGCGGCACGGGCGACGCCGCCCTGGTGGGCATCGACGCCCTCGACCCCGCGTGCGACACGGTCCTGATCGCGTGCGGCGACACGCCGCTGCTGGACGGCGGCCTGATCCGCCGCCTGGTCGACGAGCACCGCGCCTCCGGGGCCACCACGACCATGCTGTCCGCGCGGGTCGATGACGCCGGCTCCTACGGGCGTATCGTGCGCGGCCCGGACGGCTCGGTGGAGCGCATCGTGGAGGCGCGTGACGCGAGCCCCGAGGAACTCGCGATCGGCGAGTTCAACGCCGGCCTGTACGTCTGCGACCGCGCCGCCCTGCGCGCGGCCCTCGGCGAACTCGGCACCGATAACGCCCAGGGGGAGCTCTACCTCACGGACGCGGTCGTGCGCACCGGCGGCCCCCTCGCCGCGCTCGTCGCCGACGATCCGGATGTGGCCGCGGGCGTGAACGACCGCGCCGATCTCGCCGCCTGCGAGACCGTCATCCAGGCCCGCCTGCGTCGCGACCTGCTTCTGGCCGGCGTCACGATGCCCGACCCCGGCGCCGTCTATGTCGATGCCGGCGTCACCGTCGGTCGCGACACCACGCTCTGGCCGGGCACCCACCTGCGGGGAGCCACCACCGTCGGTGAGGGCTCGATCATCGGTCCGGACGTCGTCGCGACCGACAGCGCGATCGGCGACGGCTGCACCGTGCTCTCCGCGCATCTGGTGAGCGCCCACGTGGGCGACGGGTGCCAGGTCGGCCCGTTCGCATACCTGCGCCCCGGTGCCCGCCTCGAGCGCGGAGCGAAGGCCGGCACCTACGTGGAGCTGAAGAACGCGGTGCTCGGGGAGGGCGCGAAGGTCCCGCACCTCTCATACGTGGGCGATGCCACCATCGGCGAGGGCACCAACATCGGCGCCGGCAACATCACCGCCAACTACGACGGCTTCCGCAAGCACCGCACCGAGATCGGCGCGCGCGTGCGGACCGGATCGGACTGCGTCCTCGTCGCGCCCGTGCGCATCGGCGATGATGCGATGACCGGGGCGGGCTCGATCATCACCCACGACGTGCCCGACGGCGCCCTCGGCATCGCCCGCGCACGGCAGAACGTCATCGAGGGGTTCACCGCGAAAGCCGCGGCCCGCGCGCGGGCCGCACAAGAGGCCGACGGCCGCAAGGGGGCATCTTCATGAGCACCACGAGCATCGACCGCGACGACTCGAAGCGGCTGATGGTCTTCGCCGGGCGGTCCAGCCAGGAGCTGGGCAGCCGCATCGCGGCCCGACTGGGCATCGATCTGGGCGAGGTGACGCTCAAGACGTTCGCCAACGGCGAGATCTACTGCCGCTACGAGGAGAGCGTCCGCGGCGCGGACGTGTTCCTCGTGCAGTCGACGTGCAAGCCGGTGAACGACAGCCTCATGGAGCTGCTGGTGATGATCGACGCCGCGCGCCTCGCCTCCGCGCACCGCATCACCGCCGTGATCCCCTGGTACGGCTACTCGCGCCAGGACAAGAAGTCGGCCCCGCGCGAGCCCATCACCGCGAAGCTGGTCGCCTCGATGCTCGAAGCGGCGGGCGTCGACAGGGTGCTGACGATGGATCTGCACGCGGGCCAGGTGCAGGGCTTCTTCCGCGTGCCGGTCGACCACATGACCGCGCTGCCGATGTTCGTCGATCACTTCCGCGAGCGTGTCCGCATGGGTGACATCCCCGGCCGGATCGTGGTCGTGTCACCGGACGCGGGCCGCGCCAAGCTGGCCAGCCACTTCGCCGAGCGCCTCGGCGCCGAGCTCGCGGTGCTCACCAAGCAGCGGCCCGAGCACAACTCCGCCGAGATCACGTTGCTGATCGGTGATGTCGAGGGACAGGTGGCTGTGCTGATCGACGACATGATCGACACCGCCGGAACCCTGTGCGCCGGGGCCAAGGTCGTGAAGGACTCGGGCGCCACGCGCGTCTTCGCGTGCGCCACCCACGGCCTCCTCTCGGGTAGCGCGGTGCAGCGGCTCAGCGACTCGGTGATCGAGGAGGTGGTGCTCTGTGACACCGTGCCGCTGCCGCCCGAGGCACGCACCGACCGGTTCACCGTCATCTCCGCCGACCGCATCCTCGCCGACTCCGTGCACAACGTCTTCTGCGACGAGTCGGTCAGCGCGATCTTCTCGGGGGAGAACCAGCTCTTCTGATCCGCCTCCGGGATGACGCTCCGCCGCGCGGCATCCCGGGGCGGCGCGCTCAGCCCTTCAGGTCGGCGAGATCCGCGCCGTGGTTGATGTGGAAGACCGCGCCGTCGAGGACGAGCGCCGGCACCGAGACAACGCCGGCCGCCTCGGCCTCGGGGATGGCCTCGGGCGCGTCCCCCAGGTGGATGGAACGGACCGTGTAGCGCCCGGTGTCGATGGCCGCGGCCAGGTTCTGCTCTGCGCTGACGCACACGGGGCAGCCGGCGTGGAAGAACGTGGCGGTCGTCATGGGATGCTCCTCCGGTGGAATGTCATAGCGAGTCGCTACTATTAGCCGTCGGTGCGCCGGTGTCAATAGCGGCTCGCTACTATCCGGG
>JBKHVQ010000404.1:0-1667 GCA_046569985.1 Thermoleophilia bacterium
ACCCTCGACGTGCACGTCAAGCGCCTTCGGGCCAAGGTCGAGACCGATCCGGCCAACCCCCGTCGGATCGTCACGATCCGCGGGCTGGGCTACAAGTACGCCACGTGAGGAGCGCGGCGGGGAGTCCGCCGGCCGGCCGCGCCCCTCGATCGGCGGGCCGCTCACCCGAAGCGCACGACCGGCCAGCCCCGCCCCTTCGCGACCCGGTACAGCGCTCGGTCCGGGTTGACCGCCACCGGCTCGTGGCAGGCCTCGAGCACCGGCAGGTCGGAGACCGAGTCGGCGTAGGCGGTGGCTGCGTCCAGGGACCCGGGTCCGAGGTCCTGCTCGAGCCGCTGGACCTTGCCGGGGCCGTAGCAGAACGGCCCGTCGAGGGCGCCCGTGTAACGGGCCCCGTCGATCTCGGCTCGGGTCCCCACCGCGCGTTGGGCCCCGACGCGGCACGCGACCGCTTCGACGAGCTCCTGCGGGCTCGCCGACAGGATCACGATGAAGTCCCCGGCCTCCTGGTGGCGACGCAGCAACATCCGGGCACCGGGCAGCACCTGCCGACTCAGCGTCCGACCGACGTCGTCGATGAGTGCGCGCAGCTGCTCGACATCCGCACCTGCGACCTGGCGCAGCGCCAACGTGCGCAGTCGAGCGGCGTCGTCATCGGACGCGCCGCGGCGCCGGAAGACCTGGTCCATCGCGAGACCCGAGATCAGCTGCTGACCGGACACGAGACCGTTCCTCGCCAGCACGCGCGCCAGCGCAACCAGGCTGGAGCCGGCGAGGAGCGTGCGGTCGAGATCGAACACGGCTGCCCGGCCGATGAGCTCGGGGAAGACCTGGGCTTCGCGTGCGACGTGCTCGGGAACGGTCATGACCGCAGCACACCATGTCGACATCTCCAGGACCTCAACCCCTGGCACCCCCGACGTGAACGACGCGTGAAGTCCGCGGCGGAGACGAGGCGGCCCGGTGCACCGATGGGGAGAGGCGCACCGGGCCGATACCCGGGGGAGCAGCGCCGACTGCCCCTCGCCCGATGTGTCGCCGACCGTACGGGCCGGTCGTGGCGCCCGGGTTGCCCACGGGTGACGGGATGCCGTTGTCGGCCTGAACATCCGGAGGCGCCGTCCCGAATGCTGCCCGCCGCATGCATTCCGGCGGCGGAGTCGATGCCAGCGTGGAACGTCGTGCACGCCGCGCGGCCCCGAGACCGTTGACCGACCCGGTCCGGAGCCGTTGGCGGCGCTTCCTCGGAGGGTTCCCATGGCGTAGGCGGGCAGGGGTCGGTAGGCAGGGCGGCACGGGTCCAGCCCGTCCGCTCGCCCCTGCTGCGGCGCTGGACCTCAGGCATCGACCGGAGCGGTTCATCAACCGGGAGCTCTCCTGGGTCCAGTTCAACGCCCGAGTCCTCGCACTGGCCGGCGACCCCCGGGTGCCCCTGCTGGAGCGCGCCAAGTTCCTGGCCATCTTCGCGTCCAACCTCGACGAGTTCTTCCAGGTTCGCGTGGCGGGACTCAAGGACCAGCACTTCGCCGGCGTCGGTCGCCTGTCGCACGACGGCCGATCACCGGCCGCACAGCTCACGTCGATTCGCGAAGGAGTGCAGGCGCTGTGCCGCGAGCATGAGGCCCTCTTCCGCGACATGCTCGTGCCCGCGCTCCGGGCCGAGGGCG
>JBKHVQ010000405.1:0-2660 GCA_046569985.1 Thermoleophilia bacterium
TGTACTGCTCGTCGGGGCGCTTCAGGAGCTCGTAGATCTCGGAGGACATGCCCTCCTCCACGATCTCGAGGAGCGTGTCGGCGTCGACCTCGGCGCCGTCGGTGGTGCCGATGACCAGGGTGCCGCGGGCGCGCTGGTTGTGCGTGGCGATCGGCACAGCCTTGACGATGCGCTGGATCTCGTCGTCGGTGAAGCCGTCGGCGCGCAGCGCGTCGGTGGCCTGGGCCTCGATGAGGCCCTGCGCGCACGGGCACGCGTTCATGCCCTGGGCGCTGACGCCCACCGCGCGGCGGATGCCGGCCGGCGAGGCGGCCGCGATGCCGATCAGGCCGTACATCTCCTGGGTGGGGATGTCGGTGACCGGCGTGCGGCGCTCCACCGGGTAGCTCGCGCGGATGGTGAC
This sequence comes from Thermoleophilia bacterium, assembly GCA_046569985.1. Taxonomy (GTDB): domain Bacteria; phylum Actinomycetota; class Thermoleophilia; order Miltoncostaeales; family Miltoncostaeaceae; genus JAVJSF01. The sequence goes on from JBKHVQ010000405.1 coordinate 404, forward strand.
CTCGCTGCGGCGAGCCCGCTGGCTCTCGACGATGCGCTCGGCGATGCGTCCGGCGAGCACCTCGATGTGGAGGGCCTCCGAGATCACGACCGAGTCGATGGCCTCGTTGACGACCTCCTCGAAGCGCGACATGTGGACGCCCTTCTGCGAGGGGTTCAGGTCGCTGACGCATGCGATCTCCGCCTGGAACAGGTTCTCGCTGCCCTTGTGGCGGATGCGGATCGCCTTCGCGGAGCGGGCGACACCCGCCGATGTGAGGCTGATCGCGGCCGCCGGACGTGTGTTCTGGAGGTCGACCTCCGGAAGTCCCCGGGGGCTCGTACGCATTGAGGCTCGCTCTCGTTCGTGTGGGCTCAGCGGACGGATTGTGGCGCACCGGAACCGAGTCGGCCTGTTCCGTCCGTATACTTCAGTCCGCATCGACCGGTCATGTCGGTTCAAGGAAGGTTCTGCCGATGACGGAGCTGCCCTCCTCCAGCACTGCGGAAACGCTCCTGCCGGACGTCGATGAGATGCGCGTCCTGGCGGCGGAGGGCCGCCTGAAGGGGACCCTCGCCCTCTCGGACATCATGGCGGCGCTGGCCGACGCCCGGGTCACGAGGGATCAGCTCGAGGATTTTTACGCGTACCTCGCCGAGGCCGCGATCGAGCTCGTCGACGACGACGGCGCCCCGGTGGGTCGCGACGGCGCGCCCGAGGGCGTCCCGGGGCTCAACCTCGCCGTCGAGCCGTCGCTCGACTCGCTGCGGCTGTACCTGCGCGACATCGGCCGGGTGCCGCTGCTGTCGGCCGCCGAGGAGGTCGCGCTGGCGAAGCGCATCGAGGCGGGCGACATGCTCGCCAAGCAGCGGATGGTCGAAGCGAACCTCCGCCTGGTGGTCAGTATCGCCAAGGGCTACCTGGGCCGCGGGCTCTCCTTTCTCGACCTGATCCAGGAGGGCAGCCTCGGTCTCATCCGCGCCGTGGAGAAGTTCGACTACCGGCGCGGCTTCAAGTTCTCGACGTACGCGACCTGGTGGATCCGCCAGGCCGTCACGCGCGCCATCGCCGACAAGGCGCGCACCATCCGCATCCCGGTGCACATGGTCGAGAAGCTCAACCGCGTCGTGCACCTCGAGCGTCACCTCGTGCAGAAGCTCGGCCGTGAGCCGACCGCGGACGAGGTCGCCGCCGAGCTTGAGATGACCCCTGATGAGGTGCGCGAGATCCGGCGCATGGCCCAGATGCCGGTCAGCCTCGAGAAGCCGATCGGCGAGGAGGAGGACTCCGCGCTCGGTGACTTCGTCGAGGACGTGAGCGCCATCTCCCCCTTCGATGAGGCGGCCGGCAACCTGCGACGCACCGACATCATCCGGGCGCTCAGCGTCCTCCCCGAACGTGAGCGCCAGGTGCTCGAGCTGCGCTTCGGGCTTCAGGGCCAGCAGCCGTGCACCCTCGAGGAGGTCGGCCGCACCTTCGGGGTCACCCGGGAACGCATCCGCCAGATCGAGAACAACACCCTCCGGAAGCTCGAGAGCCTGCCCGCCGCCCAGAGCCTGCGCGACTCGGCCTGACCGGCGCGGGGGGACGCTCTCAGGCGGCCGGGAAGGTCCCCGGCATGCGCCGGGGCGTGGCGAGGAAGCGGTAGCCGATGCCGTGGAGGGTCTGGATGTAGGTGAACTCCCCGTTCACCTCGTCGACCTTCCGTCGCAGGCGGCGCACCAGCACGTCGACGGAGCGATCGCCGTGCGCGCGCTCTCGGCCCCAGACCGCGCGGAAGATGTCGTCGCGCGAGAGCACCCGCTCCCGCCCGTCGGCCAGCGTCCACAGCAGCGTGAACTCCAGAGGGGTGAGGTCGAGCGGGCGCCCCGCCATCGTGGCCGTCATGCGCTCGGGATCGATCGCGAGCTCGCCCTCGCGCACCGGTTCGGGCGCCGGACCGGTGCCCGCCGCCGCGACGCGGCGCAGCGCGGCCTTGACGCGCGCCGTCAGCTCGCGCATGGAGAAAGGCTTCCCGACAACATCGTCGGCGCCCAGCGCGAGTACCTCGACCCGGTCGTGCTCGTTCGTGCGCGCGGTCACCACGATGATCGGGAGTGTCGGGGCCCACTCGCGCGTCTGGCGGATGAGGTGCCACCCGTCGACGCCCGGCAGCATCAGGTCGAGCAGCACGATGTCGGGCGGGCTGTTGTGCAGCGCGCGCAGGGCGGTGAGGCCGTCGGCGGCGAGGGACGGGTTGAGCCCGGCGGCGCGGAGGTGGACGGCGACCGCCTCCGCG
>JBKHVQ010000406.1:0-8783 GCA_046569985.1 Thermoleophilia bacterium
AGGAAACCGGCGAGGATCGCCAGGCCGCCCAGGCGCGGGGTGGGCGTCTCGTGGATGCGGCGCCCGGAGGGCATGTCGACCGCGCCGACGGCGCGTGCCAGGTGGCCCGCGAGCGGCGTCGTCACGACCACGACGACGGCGGCCACGATCGCGCACAGGATGGGGATGAGGGTGGTGTTCATCTCACCGTCTCACCGGGCCCGCCGGGATGCGCGCCCTCGTGGGTGAGGGATTCTCGGTTCACCCCCGGGACCCCTTCAACGCGCGCCCGGTCGTCGCCCAGGGGGCGCGTCGTGCGGTGGATCGCTGCGGCCGTGCGCACCCGTGCCCCGCGGGGCACCAGGTGGCGCGCGGCCCACGCCAGGCGCGCCACCGTGCCGGCGGGCACGCGTCCGCGGCCGGCGGCGAGCGCCCTCCATGCCGCCCGCACCACGAGCTCCGGCTCCTCGGCGGGGATCGGCATCGCCACCTCCGAGCCGGCGCCGGTGGAGAACTCGGTGCGCACCGGCCCGGGACACACGGCCACCGCGCGCACCCCGGTGCCGCGCAGCTCATGGGCGAGCGCCTCGGTGAAGCTCGTCTCGAAGGCTTTCGTGGCGGCGTAGGTGGCCATGTACGGGATCGGCTGGAAGGCGGCGGCGGAGGAGACCACCACGATCGCCCCCCTCCCCTCCGCGACCATCGCGGGGACGACATGCGCGGCGAGGTCCGTCACGGCGACGCAGTTGAGGCGCACCATCTCGGCCTCGCGGGCACGGTCGAGGCCGGCGATCGCGCCCCGTGTCCCGAAGCCCGCGTTCAGCACCGCGACCTGCGGGGGGCCGCCCCAGTCGTCGATCGCGGCCCGCGTCGCCGCGAGCCCCTCGTCGGTGGCGAGGTCGGCCACGACCGCGCGGGCCGCCACGCCATGGACCTCGCGCGCCCAGCGGGTCACCGAGTCGAGGCGCTCGGCGCGGCGCGCGACCACCAGCAGGGGGTGGCCGCGGCGGGCGAGATCCTCGGCGAAGGCGCGGCCGATGCCGGACGAGGCGCCGGTGACGACGGCGAGACCGCGGGGGCCGGTTGACGCAGGAGGCACGGGCCGATGGTAGCGACCCGCCCCCCGCGGCCCCGCGGCGCGGGGCCGCGCCGGTCTCAGCTCTTGCCGAGGTGGGCGTTGATGAGGTTGAGCATGTCCAGCGTCCTGATGTTGGTCAGCTGGTTCAGGCCGACACCGGCCCTGTTCAGAACCACGGTCTTGGCGGTGCTCTTCAGCGGCGCGGCGCCGCTGCCGCCCAGACGCTCGAAGATGGCCTTCGCCCGCAGGTAGCCCGCCTCGGAGATCCGCTGGTTGATGCGCAGCTGACCCGTGGTGGCCACGATCCTGCCCGGCTTCTTGGTGGAGGCCTTCGGCGCGGGCCGGCCCTCGAGGCGGGCGTTGATCGCGTTCAGCCGCCGGATCGCCGCGACCGCGATGCGCTGGTTGATCTGGATCTGCCCCAGGGTGGGCGGGAGCGACAGCGTCGCCGGGCGGCGGGGAAGCGTCCCCGACAGCGGTGTCGACCCCGGGAGCGTGGGGCAGCCACCGGCCTGCATCGCACGCTGCTCGTTGAGCGACGCGCCGGTGCTCGCCGGGCAGACCACGGCGCTGATCAGGGGCATCGCGCCGGGCAGACCACGGCGCTGATCAGGGGCATCGCGCCGGGCAGGGTCGGCCCGAGCAGCTGCTGGCCCCCCTGCGAGAGCGCCGGGTAGAACAGGGACGCGGCGGAGCTGGGGTCGGAGGCGGCGGGCAGTGAGCTGTTGAGATCCAGGAGCGACAGGCCGATGTAGTCGACGATCTCGATCGGCTCGCCATCGACGATCTCCCGCGTGTTACGCACCGGGATGCCGACCGGGACCGTCGTGATCGAGTTCGGCGGCAGCGTGAACACCTGGCTCTGCCCGGGCGACGTGCAGCAGATGGCGCCGGAGGCGGAGGGGGTGCCCGGCGCCTGGGCCTGGGAGCGCAGCGCCTGGACGATCTGGACGCGCATCGGCCCGGTGCGGGCGCCGGTGCGGATGTTGACCGCGGTGACGGTCCAGTTCCCGCGGGGCACCTGGAGCGTGCCGAACAGGGTGCAGCTCGTCGGGATGGGAACGATGGTGCGCAACGGCGGCAGGATCCCGGCCTCGCAGCCCTCGTTGGTCGCGGGCGGCTGGGTCAGCGCCGGGCCGATCGCCACCTGAGCGCCCGCCGTGGATGGGACGAGCATGGCGAGGAACGCCAGCGTGGTGATCACGACTCTTCTCATTGGACCTCTCCCCTGATCGCCCGCGACCGGTCGACCCTATGCCATGCCGGCATCGCGGACCACCCCGCGGTGCATCGCCCCGCCGCCGTCCATCGGCGATGATCCGGCCGTGTCGGCCCGCGCCCTTCCCATCCTCGCCGCCGTCTGCGGCGTCCTCATCGCGATCGCGGCCGGTGCGTGCGCCGGCGGCGGCCGGGACCGCGGCGGTGAGGACACCGCACCGGCGTCCGGGGACGGGGAGGCCGGTTCCGTCTTCGCGCGACATCCCTACCTGGCCCGCGTCACCGAGACCACGGCGCGCCTGCGGTGGATCGCCCGCGCCGGGGCCCGGGTGCGCGTGGTGGCCATCACGCCGGAGGGCGCCACGGTGCGCGCGCAGCGCGGCGACTTCCGCGACCTGCGCCCCGGCACCCGGCACCGGTGGATCGCGACCGTCGACGGCGCCCCCGCCGCCGAGGGCAGCTTCACGACCGCCCCGCTCGACCTGTCACAGCCCCTCGACCTGATCGCGTTCGGCGACACCGGAGCCGGCAACACCTCCTCCCGGGCCGTCGCCCGACTGGCGGCCGGCGAGGAGGCGCGGATGCTCCTGAGCGCCGGCGACAACGCCTACCCGTTCCTCGCCCCCCGGTTCCTCGATGACCGCATCTTCGGGCCGCTCGCCCCGGTGCTCGGGCGGATGCCGAACATCGGGGCGCTGGGCGACCACGACATCCTCCTGCCGGCAGGGCGCGCCGCGCTGGTCGAGGCCTTCGAGTGGCCCGGCGGCGGCGAGCGTTACGCGCTGCGCCACGGCCCGTTGCAGGTGGTGGTGCTGGGCCTGGAGGCGGACGCCGCCGACCTGGCGTTCGCGCGGCGCGCCTTCGCGCGGCGCGGGCCACTCGCGCGCATCGTGCTGGTGCACCGGCCGCTGCAACCCGGCAACCCGTTGCTGCCGCTGATCCGGCGCGCCCGCGTCACCGCCGTGGTCGCCGGGCACCTGCACGCCTACGAGCGGCGCACGGCGGCGGGGGCCCCCACGACCCCGATGTTCACCGTCGGCACCGGGGGTGCCCCGCGCAACCCCGACCGCACCCCGCGCAGCGATGACGCCGACGTCCACATCCCGGCCTTCGGCCTGCTGCGGATCCGCCTGCACGGGGGCAGCGCCGAGTACGCCTTCGTCGACACCGACGGGGCCGTACGGGATAGGTTCACGGCTCCCCTGCGGCCCTGAGGACGGAGGACGCCATCGGCGAGGCGACCCGCATCATGAGCGAGGCACACCGGGCGGGCCGCGAGGGCTGGCTGCGCGCGTCGGTGCTCGGCGCGAACGACGGCATCCTCTCCACCGCGGGCCTGGTCGTCGGCGTCGCCGCGGCCGACACGTCACATGCGGCGATCGTGACCGCCGGCATCGCCGGCGTCGTCGCGGGCGCGCTGTCGATGGCCGCCGGCGAGTACGTCTCGGTGAGCTCCCAGAGCGATGTCGAGGCGAGCGACCTGGCGCTGGAGCGCAGCGAGCTGGCGGAGGACCCCGAGGGGGAACTCCTGGAGCTCGCCCGGATCTACGAGGCCCGCGGCCTCACGCCCGACCTCGCCCACCAGGTCGCGGTGCAACTCACCGAGCACGGCGCCCTCGAGGCCCACGCGCGCGACGAGCTGGGACTGGCCGAGCACCGCCTCGCACAGCCGCTGCAGGCGGCGTGGGCGTCGGGTGTCGCATTCGTGACCGGGGCCGTCGTCCCGCTCGCCGCGATCTGGTTCTCCCCCGCCGACCTGCGGGTGTGGATCACGGCCGCGGTGACCCTGATCGCCCTCGGGGTGCTGGGCGGGGTCGGTGCCCAGCTGGGCGGGGCACCGCGCACCCGGGGCGCGGGGCGCGTGATGATCTGGGGCGCGGTGGCGATGCTCGCCACCGGCCTGATCGGCGCGCTGATGGGCGCGGCCATCTGACGCCCGTGAGCCCCGCGGCCACCATGGCCACGGGGCGCGGCGGTCAGGCGATGGCGGTGCTCGCGGCTCCCAGGCGGGGGTAGAGCGGGAAGCGGTCGCCGATGGCGCGCGAGCGGGCCGCCAGGGCCTCCAGCTCGGCGGCGCCGACCTCGTCCTGGAGGGCGGCCACGATGATGCGCCCGATCTCGCGGAACTCGGCCTCGCCGAGGCCGCGCGTGGTGAGCGCGGCCGAGCCGACGCGCAGCCCGGAGGTCACCGTGGGCGGGCGCTCGTCGAACGGCACGCCGTTCTTGTTCACGGTGATGCCCGCGTGATGCAGGCGATCCTCGCCGTCCTTGCCGGTGAGCGGGGTCGCCGACAGGTCGATCAGCACCAGATGGTTGTCGGTGCCCCCGCTGACCAGGCTCACGCCGCCGGCCGCCAGCTCCTCGGCGAGGGCGCGGCAGTTCAGCACCACCTGACGCTGACGGGCGCGGAACTCGGGGGTGAGCGCATGCCCCATCGCGACGGCCTTCGCGGCGATCACGTGCATCAGCGGGCCGCCCTGGAACCCCGGGAACACGGACTTGTCGACGGCCGCCGCCAGTTCGGCGGTGGAGAACACGATGCCGCCGCGCGGCCCGCCGAGGGTCTTGTGCGTCGTCGTCGTGACGAGATCGGCGATGCCGAACGGCGATGGGTGCTCACCGGCCGCGACCAGCCCGGCGATGTGCGCCATGTCGACCATGAAGCGCGCGCCGACCTCGTCGGCGATCTCACGGAACGCCGGGAAGTCGATGATGCGCGGGTAGGCGGAGGCGCCGGCGACGATCAGGGCGGGGCGCACCTCGCGGGCAAGGTCGCGCACCTGGTCCATGTCGATGCGATGGTCGTCGCGCCGCACCTGGTAGCCGTGGAACTCGTAGAAACGGCCCGAGAAGTTGACCTTCAGGCCGTGGGTGAGGTGACCACCGTGGGCCAGCGACATGCCGAGCACCCTGTCGCCGGTCTTCAGGACCGCCGCGTAGGCGGCCTCGTTGGCCGTGGAGCCCGAGTGCGGCTGCACGTTCGCGTGCTCGGCGCCGAACACCTGCTTGGCGCGGTCGATCGCGAGCTGCTCCACCTGATCGACGACCTCGCAGCCACCGTAGTAGCGCTTACCCGGGAGGCCCTCCGCGTACTTGTTCGTGAGCACCGATCCGGCGGCCTGCAGCACCGCGTGGCTGGTGAAGTTCTCGCTGGCGATCATCTCCAGCGTGTCGCTCTGACGCTCGCCCTCGGCGCGGATCAGCCCGGCGAGCACCGGGTCGACGTCGGCGATGTCCTGGGCGAGGTAGCTGTCGTCGTCGGTGAAGCTCACGCGGTCCCCCACAGGTGGTGATTCGTCACGGTGCGAGAGTACACCCCACCGCACCCAGAACCGCCTCCACGAAGGCGGGATCCGGGCCCGGGCGCACCAGTCGGGCCGATCCGCCCCGCGCCACGGGGCGCAGGTCCACGACGGCCGACGCGATGCCGGGCAGTTCCCCGAGATCGAGCACGCACGCGGCCCCGCCGCGCAGATCCGAGGGCACCTCGGCGACCCGGCGCGGGTCGGCGCCGCCGGGGTGGTTCGCGCTCGTCGCGATCAGCGGCACGTCGAAGGCGGCGAACGCCGCCGGCATGGTCGGCGCGCGCAGTCCCACAGACCCCGGCTCGGCGCCGGCGGCGGCCACGTAGCGTCCCTCGATATCGGGGACCAGGCAGGTGGCCGGGCCCGGCAGCAGGGCCGCCGCGGCGGCCATCACCGCCGCCGGCAGGCCGTCCAAGGCGTCCTCGAGCAGGCGCGGTGAGTACAGCAGGACCTGGCAGGGCTGGGAGCGCGGCCGGCCCTTGAGCGCGTACAGGCCGGTCACGCCGGCGGGCACGTCGACGGCGGCGGCGAGGCCGTAGACGGTGTCGGTGGGGACCACGGCGACGCCCCCGTCGAGCACCGCGCGGCGCAACGCGTCGAGCGCCCTCGCGTCGACGCTCATGGGCGCCGGCCCCCCACCACGCGGGCGATTCCCGCGAGGTCCGCGCGAGAGGAGATGCCGACGAGCCCCGCCTCGGCCATCAGCCGCTCCACCGCCGGCGACTGGCCGGCGCCGATCTCGATCAGCAGCCACCCGCCCGGGCGCAGATGCGCGGGGGCCTCGGCGCAGATGCGCGCGATGTCCTCCAGGCCGGTCGGGCCCGACACCAGCGCCCCGCGCGGCTCGAAGCCGAGTTCGGGGGGCGCCGCGAGAAGGTCGTCCTCGGAGAGGTACGGCGGGTTGGCCGCGATGACATCGAACCCGCGGCCGGCGAGGGCCGCGAAACCATCCGATTCGAGGAACCCTACGGGCAGGCCGAGACGCTCGGCGTTCTCGCGGGCGACCTCCACGGCCTGCGCGGAGCGGTCGACGGCGGTGACCGACAGGCCCTCGCCCTCATCTGCGAGCGCCAGGGCGACCGCGCCGCTGCCGGTGCCCCAGTCCAGCACCGCACCACCGGCCGGCGCGACATCAAGGGCCCATTCCACCAGCACCTCGGTCTCGGGCCGGGGCACCAGGACACCGGGGCGCACCGTCAGGGTCAGGCGCCGGAAACCGCGCGTCCCGGTGATGTACGACAGCGGCTCCCGCCGTCCGCGGCGCGCCAGCAACTCGCGGGCCTGCTGAAGCTCGCCGGGGGTGAGCGGCCGTTCGGAGTCCGTGTAGAGACGCAACCGCTCCAGCCCGAGCGCGTGCCCGAGCAGCAGTTCCGCGTCGAGGCGCGCCGACGGCGATCCGCGCTCGGCCAGGTACGCGGTGCTGCGGCGCAGCACCTCACCGATCGTCAGCACCGGCACGATCGCGCCCCCGTGCTACTGGGAGCGGGGCGGATCGCCGACGCGTGCCAGGACGAAGCTGCGCAGAGGCCCCGTCAGGTATTCATGCACCCCGTCGACCAGCTCGGTGAGGGCGGCGATGTCGGCCAGCGGCTCACCGTCGGTGAGCATGAGGCGCAGGTAGAGCTTCGCCGGCTCGGCGTGCATCGGCTCGATGGCGCACTCCAGCGAGGACTCACCGGCGCGCTTCCAGATGCGCAGGCCCAGGCTGACCTCGTCGCCGCCGAGCATCTCCAGCCGCTCGTCGTCGACGCGCAGGATGTCGTCGGTGAGGAGGGCGCGGGCGGTCTCGGGGTCCTCGAGGTCCCAGACGGCCACCAGCGTGATGTCCTCCGCCCACATGCGCCCCACGCCGAACCGCTCGACGCTCTCGGCGACCGCGCCGACCACGCGCTCCATGCCCTCGCGGTAGCCCAGGTTGGTCACCCCGCAGGCGCCGATCTGCCCCGGCCGCAGAGCCAGTTCGGCCCCCTCGGGGCCCGACAGGGTGGCGCCCCCCGCCCCGGCGTCGTGGTAGTCCATGCGGGTGAGGCCGTGACGCTCGCCGATGTCGGCGAAGTGGAGCGCCAGGTCGGCGCGCTGCAGCGGAACCTCCTCGTGACGCACCGTCACCCCGAGGAACTCCACGCGCAGCAGTTCGGTGGACGGACTCACTCCAGGCTCCCCTCGGTCTGCGCGGCGAGAAGGCGGCGGCGCTCCTCGGCGGCAAGGGTGTCGGTGATCGCCGAAAGATTCCCCACCAGAACCTGTTCGCGCAAGGGCACGGTGAGCCCGATGCGGTGATCGGTCACGCGGTTCTGCGGGTAGTTGTAGGTGCGCACCTTCTCGGAGCGCTCGCCGGTGCCGAGCTGCGAGCGTCGCGCGGCCGACAGCTCGGCCTCACGTTCGGCCCGGGCGCGCTCGTACAGGCGCGCGCGCAGCACGCGCATCGCCCGCTCGTAGTTCTGCAGCTGGCTCTTTTCGTCCTGCATCGACACCACGATGCCGGTGGGCAGGTGGGTGAGGCGAACCGCCGAGTCTGTGGTGTTGACGCTCTGGCCGCCGGGGCCGCTGGAGCGGTAGACATCGCGCTTCACATCGTTGAGGTCGATCGTGATCTCGACGTCCTCGACCTCGGGCAGCACCGCCACGGTGGCGGTGGAGGTGTGGATGCGGCCCTGGCTCTCGGTGGCGGGCACCCGCTGCACGCGGTGCCCGCCGGCCTCGTGCTTGAACACGGCGAAGGCGCCGTTGCCCTTCACGGCGATCGTCGCCTCGCGCAGGCCGCCGGCATCGGCCTCGGTGGTGGAGATGAGCTCCACGCGCAGGCCGCGCGACTCGGCATATCGCGTGTAGATGTCGAGCAGGTCGCGCGCGAACAGCGCGGCCTCCTCCCCGCCCGCCCCCGGGCGGATCTCGACGAGGGTGTCGCGGTCGTCGTCCGGGTCGCGCTCGACCATCGCCTCACGGATGCGCGGGGCCAGGTCGTCGAGCTCCCCGCGGGCCTCCGCGAACAGCGCGCGGACATCGGGGTCCTCCCCCTCCGCGAGCAGCTCCTCGGCCTCGGCGGCGCGCTCGGAGGCGTCCCGCCAGGTGTCGGCGAGCTCGAAGGCCTCGACGAGGCCCGACCAGCGCCGGTTGACCTCCGCGTACCGGACGCGGTCGGCGGCGAGGTCCGGGTCGGCCATGGCCTCGGACAGCTCGGAGCGCGTGCGCACGATCTGGTC
>JBKHVQ010000407.1:0-7135 GCA_046569985.1 Thermoleophilia bacterium
CCAGGAAGGTGTAGCCCCACACCTTCTCGAGGAGCTGCTCGCGCGTCATCACCAGCCCGCGGTTCTCGAGCAGCGCCACCAGCAGGTCGAACTCCTTGGGCGTGAGCGCGACCTGCTCGTCCTCGACGAAGACCTCGCGGGCGCCCACCTCGACCCTCAGCTCGTCGGCCTCGATGGTGGTCGCCTGCGGACCCTCGGGTCCACCGGCGTCGCCGGCGTCCGTTCGGCGCAGAACCGCGCGGACCCGCGCCACCAGCTCGCGCGGGTTGAACGGCTTGGTGATGTAGTCGTCGGCGCCCAGCTCGAGGCCCACGACACGGTCGACGGCATCGTCGCGGGCCGTGAGCATGATGATCGGAACGGCGGCCTCGCCGCGCAGACGCCGCGTGATCTCGAGGCCGTCGATCCCCGGGAGCATGAGGTCGAGGATGATCAGATCGGGGCGGGGCTCGGCCATCGCGCGCTCCGCGCCCGTGTCGCCCCGATCGGCCCAGTCCACCTCGAAACCCGCGGCTTCGAGGTACATGCGCGCGAAGGACGCGATGTTGGGCTCATCCTCGATGATGAGGACGCGCCGCCGTGCGGTCGAGGTGGCCACCTGCTCAGATTAGCCTCTGTCGCGGACGGGGCCCGAGGCCCGCGCGCCCGTCAACGCCGGCGTGACTTCCCCGTCGCGATCGGCCTCTTCGGCGTGCGGCCCGCGGCGCCCGGTGCCAAAATGATCGCACCCCGCGGCCAGGCCCGCTCGCGCCCGAGGTTCACGCGCACGCGGCCGGAGCCGCGCAGGGCCGCGCGGCCGATGCCTGCCGCGGACAGCTCGATGCGGCCGCCGGTGACCAGGAACACGAGGTCGGAACCCGACGCGAAAACGATGCCCCTGGCGCCGCGGACGGCGGCGCGTCGATTCCTGTTGAAACGCACCGGCCTGCCCGCCACGTGCACCGACGCATCGCCCGCGCGGTCGATCAGCCGCAGCACACCCCGCGAGGGCAGGTTGGCGCTGATCGCGAGGCGTCCCGTGAGGTTCACCAGGCCGCCGCCGGAAAGCTGGATCTGCCCGGACGCCTGCCGCTCGGCGTGGGCCGTCGCGAGTGCCGGCGGCGTCGCGGCCTGACCCATGGCGACGCCGCCGAGGGTGACCGCCGCCGCGGTCGCCGCAAGGGCGAGAAGATGGTTACCGCGACGGGTCACGGGCGCTCCGGAGATGACACAGGTGCGGAGACTCTTTACGGCTCCAGCTTCACATTCTCCTGTATCGAGACGGGAGCATCCAACTTGACGTTCTCCTGGACCACCGGCCCCGCCTGGGCCGCCGGGGTGGCCGGCGCGTCGCCGGGCGCCTCCCCCTCGGGCACCGGGCGCGGGCCGTCGTCCATGTACGCCCAGACCAGCTCGCCGCAGTCCGGGCACGAGGGCAGCTGGCCGCGGTTGCGGATCTGGAACTGGCAGGCGACGCACGCGAACCTGCCGACGACCTTCTGGCCGATGTGGAAGCACGGCTTTCCGAGGCGGCGCTCGGCCTCCTCCGCGCCTTCCTTCGGGCTGCCGGCGCTACGACCGCCGCGGGGCCCGCCGGGTCCGCCGCGCATACCGCCGCCCTGGCGGCGCTGGGGGGGAAGGCCTTCGCCCATCGCTGTCTCCCGGTGATTCCGTGCCCGCCGCGGGGTGAATCCGCGTCTGCGGGCGTATCTTTGATCCGTGCACAAAGACTACCCGTGCGGGCCGCTCCGGCGGCCCACGCGCGGTGACAGGAGCCCCATCCACGTGATCCGCGCCGGCGACACCCGTCTCACCACCCCCTCCGCCGCGGGGCGCCGGGAGCACGGGGCGTGAGGGTCGCCTGCGCACAGATCAACACGGTGGTGGGGGACATCGCGGGCAACGGGCGCCTGATCGAGGACGCCCTGGCCGACGCCGCGTCGTCGGGCGCCGACATCACCCTGGTGCCAGAGCTGGCGATCACCGGCTACCCGCCGGAGGACCTGCTGCTCAGCCCGACCTTCGTCGCGGCCGCGCGCCGCGAGCTCGACCGCATCGCCGCCACCGTGCGCCGCGGGGTCGCGATCATCGGCGTGCCCGAGTGGGACGGCGACTGCTTCAACGGCGCCGCGATCGCCGCGGACGGGCGCGTGCACGGCATCTACCGCAAGCGTTTCCTGCCCAACTACGGCGTGTTCGACGAGGCGCGCTACTTCCGCGCGGGCGACCGCCCCGGGATGATCCGCGTCGGCGGCGTCCGGGTCGGCCTCGCCGTGTGCGAGGACATCTGGTACCCCAGCCCGGTGCTCAGCGCGCTGTCGGCGGCCCGCGCGGACATCATCTGCTGCATCTCGTCGTCGCCCTACCACCGCGGCAAGGGGGACCGGCGTGAGGGGATGCTGGCGACCCGGGCCGACGACGCCTCGGCGGCACTGGCGTTCTGCAACCAGGTCGGCGGCCAGGACGAGCTGGTGTTCGACGGGCGCTCGGCGGTCTTCGACGCCTACGGCGACGTGGTGGCCCGCGCACCGCAGTTCCGTGAGCACCTCCTGGTGACGGACATCGACACGGCGGTGTCCGCCCGCCGCCGCCTGCGCCAGCCGATGACCCGCAGCCTGCCGGGGACCGACGAGGGGGCGCCTCTCTGGGAGGGACCACGCGAGGCCCCCGCCGGCTCCCCGCGTCCGCCCGACCGCTGCGAACCGCTGAGCGAGGAGGCCGAGGTCTGGGGGGCCCTGGTCGCCGGGCTGCGCGACTACGTCGACAAGAACGGCTTCCCCGGGGTCATCCTCGGGCTCTCGGGGGGTATCGACTCGGCCTTCTGCGCCGCGCTCGCGGCCGAGGCCCTCGGCCCGGAGCGCGTCGTGGGGGTCGCCATGCCCTCCGAGCACTCCGCGCCCGAGAGCCTGGAGGGAGCGCGCGTCCTGGCGACCGCGCTGGGCATCGACCTCCTGGTCGTCCCGATCGAGGAGGCCGTCGACGCCCTGGAGGCATCTCTCGCGGGGATCGTCGCGGAGGACGCGCCGGGTGTGACGTTCGAGAACCTGCAGGCCCGCGCCCGCGGCACGCTGCTCATGGCCCTCTCCAACGCGCGCGGGTCACTGGTGCTCGCCACCGGCAACAAGAGCGAGATGTCGGTCGGCTACAGCACCCTCTACGGCGACATGGTCGGCGGTTTCGCCCCGCTGCGCGACCTCAGCAAGACCTGGGTCTACCGTCTCTCGCGCTGGCGGAACGCCGACGCCGGGCGCGAGGTCATCCCGGAGGTCACGATCGCCCGCCCGCCGACCGCCGAGCTCCGCCCCGGGCAGCTCGACACCGACAGCCTCCCACCCTACGAGGTGCTCGACACCATCCTGGAGGGCTATGTTGAGCAGGGCTGCGATGCGGCGGAACTCGCCGCGCAGGGCCACGCGCAGGACCTCGTGGACGAGGTGATCCGCATGGTCGACCGCGCCGAGTACAAACGACGCCAGGGGCCCGTTGGAATCAAGATCACACCGCGGGCATTCGGCCGTGACCGCCGGATGCCGATCACGAGCCGGCATGTCTGACCGCTCGGCCCGTGCCCTGTCATGCGCCCTCGCTGCCTGCGCCCTGGGGGCGGTCTCGGCGGCCCCGGCTCTCGGCTACGGCCCGCTGAAGCGCCCGGAGCCGGCGCCGGCCGCCGGGGCGATCGTCGCCGGCGCCCACGACGCGCGCGCCGCCGGCGGCAACGCCCTGCTCATCACGTTCGCCGACGCCCCGCCGAGCGCCGCCGCCGAGCGCCGCCTCGCCGGCCTCGGCCGGGTCTCCCCGGTCGTGCCGGAGGCCGGGGTGTGGCGCCTGGTGCCCTCCACGCGGGAACCGGCCGCGCGCTCCATCGCGTCCGCCCGGCCCGGTGTGGTGGCCGCCGAGTGGGCGCTCTCGCGCACCTCAGACGAGGTGACGCCGCCGACGAAGCCGACGAGCGCCGCGCCGATCGAGGACCCGGTGTTCGCGCTCGGGACGCAGTGGGGCCTGAGCGAGCCGAACGCGCCCTCCTGGACGGCCGACCTCACGACGGTCGGCCCGCGACCGCGCATCGCCGTGCTCGACAGCGGCGTCGACCGCAGCCACGAGGAGTGGAGGGGCCCCGCATCGCCCCTGGTCGCGCCGCGAAACACCATCCACCGCAACGCCGACGCCACCGACTGGGGTATCTCGGGCCACGGCACCCATGTCGCCGGGATCGCCGCCGCACCGGTGAACGGCATCGGCATCGTCGGCGTCGCACCCGCCGGGCGCGGCGCGGGCGAGGTCATCCCCGTCCGCATCGCCGATCCGGATGGGCGCAGCACCGACGCGACGATGATCGCCGGCATCCGCTGGGCCGTCCTCCGCGGCGCCCGCGTCATCAACATCTCGGCCGGGGGTCCCGGCTACTCGCGCGCCTTCCAGGAGACGATCCTGTGGGCGACCGCGCGCGGCGCGCTCATCGTGGCGTCGGTCGGCAACGACGGTGACACCCCGGCGGCCAGGGTCGTCAACTACCCGGCCGGCTACAAGCGGGTGCTGGGGGTCGCGGCGCAGTGCGACGGGCTCGGCACGCGCGACTGCCCCCGCCCGTTCGGCGTCGCGGGATTCTCGAACCGCAACACTTCCGTCGACCTGATCGCCCCCGGCGTGCGCATCGCCTCGAGCGTGCCGGTGCGGGTCACCGACGGCGCCCTGGCCCCCGGCTACGCGTACAAGGACGGCACCTCGATGGCCGCGCCGTATGTCACCGGTGTCGCCGCGCTGGTGCAGGCCGCCAACGGCAACCGGCTCTCGCCTTATCAGGTGCTTCGCCACCTGCAGAACACGGCCAAACGCATCGAAAAGGGCGGGCGGACGAACCGCACCGGCTACGGCGTCGTCGACCCGGCCCGCGCCGTGTCGCGCACCGCCCCGCCCGACGACGCAGACGAGGTCAACGACGACATCAAGTGGGCGAAGGCGCCCCGCCGCATCGCGCCCGGCGAGCCGCTGCGCATCGAGGCGTCGGCCGACCGCCTGGAGGACGACGAGGACGTCTACGCCGTGCGGGCGAGGGCCGGCGATCGGGTCACGCTCACCCTCGCCCCGCGCACCGGCACCATCGACCTCTACCTCTGGGGCCCGGGCGCGCGGACGGTGCGCACCGATGCGGCGAACGTGCGACGCAACCTGGTCGGCTTCCAGGGCGGTGGCGCCCGCGTGAAGCGCATGACCCGGGTCGTCCAGCGCTCGGGCGTGCACCATGTCAACGTCTACGCGCGCCGCGGTCGCGGCGACTACACCCTCACGATCACGCTGCGGAGGCCCTGAGGACATGCAGACCGGCGCCCACCACGTGCTGTTCTACGACTATGTCCCCGACATCCTCGATCGCCGCGGACCCCACCGCGAGGCGCACCTGGCGCGGCTGCGTCAGTGGGCGGCCGACGGGCGCATGCTGGCGGCCGGGGCGCTGGGCGATCCGCCGACCGGGGCCGCGATCGTCTTCAGGGTCGACGACCCCGAGCAGGTGGAGGAGTACGTCGAAGGCGACCCGTATGTCCTTGCGGGCCTCGTGACCGGGTACCGCGTCGTGCCGTGGGCATTGGCCGTCACCGGCTGAGTGCACCGGTGAGGGCCCACCCGCGGCGTACCGGGAGGTCGTGGGATATGGTCCGACCATGACCCGGACCGCGTTTGTGGAAATCGCCGGCGGACCCACCTACGACCTGGGCGCGGACCATCCGATGAGCCCGCTGCGCAGGGACCTCGCGGTGCGGCTGATCGAGGCCTACGGCCTGGTCGACCGCCCCGGCGTGGAGCGCATCGCGGCCGGTGCCGCGACAGACGCGGAGATCGAGCGCGTTCACGCCCTCGCCTACGTCAAGGCCGTCCGCCGCTACAGCGACGCCCCGCTGCTCGCCTCCTCGTGGGAGGCCTCCCAATGGGGGCTCGCCGCCGGAGGCGACACCCCCGCGTTCGCCGGCATGCACGAGGCCGCCGCTGCGGTCTGCGGGGCCTCTGTCGCGGCCGCCCGCGCGGTGTGGAGCGGCGAATTCGACCAGGCGTTCGTCGCGGGGGGCGGCCTGCATCACGCTCTCGCCAACCGGGCCGCCGGGTTCTGCGTCTACAACGACTGCGCGGTGGCCATACAGGCGCTGCTCGACGCCGGCGCGGAACGCGTGGCGTGCATCGACATCGACGTGCACCACGGCGACGGCACCCAGTGGATCTTCTTCGAGGACCCGCGGGTCATGACGGCGTCGGTGCACGAGTCGGGGCGCTACCTCTTCCCGGGCACCGGCGGCATCATCGAGCGCGGGGTGGGCGAGGCGGAGGGCACGGCGGTGAACATCCCGCTGCCGCCCTACGCCGGTGACCGCCCGTACCTGCGGGCGATCGAGGAGGTGATCGTGCCCGCGGTGATGCGCTTCACGCCGGATGTCATCATCACCCAGGACGGCGCCGACCCGCATCACGCCGACCCGCTCGCGCACCTCCAGGTCACGATGGAGACCTTCCCGCGCGTCTACCGCACCCTCCACGAACTCGCCCGCGAGGCCGCCGGCGGCCGCTGGGTCGCGCTGGGCGGTGGCGGATACACCTTCTCGGTGGTTCCGCGTGCCTGGACGATGCTGTTCGCGGAACTCGTCGGGGCGACCCTGGACGACGAGATCCCGGAGGGCTGGTGGCGCGCCGGCGAGCAGCTGGTCCCGGGCCCGCTCCCGCGGCGGTTGCTGGAGGACACGGAGCCCGAGGTGGCGATCGAGGAGCGCCTGCGCGCCGACATCGAAGGCGACAGGGCGGTCGACGAGGCGCGGGCTCTGCTGGGCGTGTGAGCGCGCCACCACCGGCCATCGATCTGCGGGGGGTCGGTGTCTGGCGTTCCCGGGCGGGCGGTGGCCGCGCCCGGTTGCTGACCGGCGTCGACTGGCGGGTGCGCCCCGGGGAGCGCTGGGCCGTCGTCGGGCCCAACGGCGCCGGGAAGAGCACCCTGCTCGCGGTCGCCGCCGCCGCATCCTTCCCCAGCGAGGGGAGCGCGACGATCCTCGGGCGGCGCCTCGGCGCCACCGACATGCGCGCGCTGCGCGAGAGCATCGGGTTCGTGGACGCGGTGTCGGCCGGCGCCTTCCGGGCGGCCCTGACCGCCCGCGAGGTCGTCATGACCGGCATCACCGGC
>JBKHVQ010000408.1:0-2626 GCA_046569985.1 Thermoleophilia bacterium
GCACCAGCAGGAGCCGCCGCATCAGCCGGCTCGGGAGGAGGCGCTGCGGGGGCCGGGGGGCAGGCCCAGGTGGACTGGTGGCGCGGTGGACACTCGTGGCCTCCTCGGGATGGCGCGTCCCGGATCATCGAAGCTGCGTGGCGGGCGAGTTCCTGACTCCCGGACGCAGCGCGTCCGGTCACAGTGGCGCGACCGTCCCGGATTCCCGCCGGGTTCCTCGCGCCGCCACGAATGTCCGGCAACCCTACCTACCGGGAGCGGCCGGCGCCAGTGGACTAGAGTGCCGCGCGTGTCGTCCGAGGAACCCCTCACACGGCCACCGACGCCCGACGGCTTCGACGCCTCCCGGGCCCGCGAGCGAGCCGCCGACCCGCTCGGATGGCGCTATCCCGCAGAGGAGCGGGAGGTCGTGCACCGGGTGATCGCCGAGCGGCGCGACATCCGGCGCTTCCGTCCCGACGCAATCCCCGAGGACGTGCTCGACCGGCTTCTCGTCGCGGCGCACGCCGCCCCCTCGGTCGGGTTGATGCAGCCGTGGCGGCTGATCGTGATCCGCGACATCGGCACCCGGCTGGCCGTCCGCGATCTCGCCCGCGCCGAGCGGCTGCGCCAGGCCGAGCGCTTCGACGACCGGACGCGAAGCTTCCTGGACCTGAAGATTGAGGGGGTCGTCGAGGCGCCCCTCGGAATCTGCGTCTGCTGCGACCACGGCGACGACGGGGTGGAAGTGCTCGGCCGGGGCACCATCCGCGAGACGGACGTCTACAGCGCCGCATGCGCCATCGAGAACCTCTGGCTCGCCGCGCGCGCCGAGGGGCTCGGCGTCGGCTGGGTCAGCTTCTACGAGCCGGACGACATGCGGCGGCTCCTCGGCATCCCGCCGTCGGCGGACCCGATCGCCTACCTCTGCGTCGGGTGGCCGGACGAGCGGCCTGTGCGCCCCGGCCTCGAGGCGGCGGGGTGGGCGGCGCGGCTGCCGCTCGACGCGGTGGTGATGGCGGAGCGGTGGGGCGGCCCCCCGGCCGAGCCTCCTGCGGTCGCGCCCGTGGGCCCGGACCGGGTGGCGGCCACGGCCGCACGCGACCGCCTCGACGCGCTGGTGAAGCCGGCGGGCAGCCTCGGGATGCTCGAGCCCCTGATCGAGCGCTGGGCCGGCGTCACCGGCGGGCCCCCGCCGACCGCGATCCGGGCGGGGGTGCTCGTGTGCGTCGCCGACCACGGGCACGTCCGCCGCGGCACGAGCCTCTTCGGCGCCGAGGTCTCGTCGCAGGTGGCCGCGGCCGCGGCCCGTGGCGATTCGGCGGTCGGCGTCCTCGCCCGCCACGGCGGCCACGAGCTCGTCGTCGTCGACGTGGGCCTCGTCTCGCCCACGCCGCCCGGCGTCCGGGACCGGAAGGTCGCCTACGGCACGGCCGACATGACGGCCGGCGACGCGCTGACCGCCGAGGCCCTCGACGAGGCGCTGGCGGTGGGCGCCGCGACGGCCGGCGAGATGATCGATGGGGGCGCCCACTGCCTGGTCCTCGGCGAGATCGGCATCGGCAACACCGCGACCGCCGCGGCGCTCGCCTCGGCGCTGACCGGCGCCCCGGCGAGCGCGACGGTCGGGCGGGGGACCGGGATGGACGCGGAGGGCATGCAGCGCAAGCGGGCGGTCGTGGCCGCCGCGCTGGCCCGGCATGGCTCCCGGCTGGAGCCCCGCGACGCCTTGCGGGCGGTGGGGGGACTCGAGCTGGCGGCGCTCGCCGGCGCGATCGGCGCCGCGGCGCGGCGGGCGACGCCGGTGGTCCTGGACGGCTTCGCGGTGGCGGTCGCGGCGCTCTGCGCGGCCCGGCTCGACCGGTCAGTCTCGGAGGCCCTCATCGCGAGCCATCGCTCGGCGGAGCCCGGTCACGGCCTGGTCCTGACAGAGCTCGGCCTCGAGCCCGTGCTCGACCTGCGGCTGCGCCTCGGCGAGGCCTCTGGGGGCCTCCTGGCGTTGCCGGTGATCGAGGCGGCGGGCGTGCTTTTCCGGGGGATGGCGACCTTCCGCGAGGCGCGGGTGGACGGGCAGTGACGGCGAGGCGCGCCGCGCGGGCGCTGGCGGGCGGCGCCTCGGCGGTGACCTTCCTGACGATCGCGCCGCTGGGCCGGCGCGCCCCCCGATCGGGGAAGCTCGGCCCGGCGGCGGCGTGGTTTCCGCTCGTCGGCGGCGCCGTCGGCCTCGCGGCGGGCGGCCTGCGCGCCGGGGCCGACCCGCTGGTGGGGGCGGTCCCCGCGACGGTGCTCGCGGTGATCGCGGGCGTCGTGCTCACCGGCGGGCTACACCAAGACGGCCTCGCCGACTGCGCCGACGGGCTGGGCGCGCGCGGCGGGCTCGAGCGCCGCCTCGCGGTGATGCGCGACCCCGTCGTCGGGGCGTTCGGCGTGCTCGCCCTGATCGCGTGGGCGCTGATCGTCGTCACGAGCGTCGGGGGACTCACGACCGGCCGCGCCGTGATCGCCCTCGTGACCGCGGGAGCGCTCGGGCGCCTCGCCGCGGTGGGTCACGCGCTCGCCTGCCGGCCCGCTCGCGCCGACGGCCTGTCGGCCGGCTTCGCGCCGAGCGGTTCGGGCGCGGCGCTCGCAACGGCGTCCGCCGCCGTCC
>JBKHVQ010000409.1:0-1702 GCA_046569985.1 Thermoleophilia bacterium
GCTCGGGAACCGCGTTGGTCAGCTGGAGGATGCGATCGGCCAGCGTCGACTTGCCATGGTCGATGTGGGCGATGATGCTGAAATTCCGGATATGTGATTGATCCACCCGGCTATCGTAGCGGCCGCGCGAGGCGGCCCAGCACCCGCAGCTCCTGCAGTTCGAAGGCGCGCGCGGCGGCCACATAGGCGGCGCCCGAGGCGGCGATGGCGCCTGTCATCGCGACGATCTGGGCGATGGTGGAGCGCCCCAGAGCCTCGTCGAGGACGGTCCACGTGCTCCAGGCGAGCACCGCCGAGATGGCGCTCGCGGCGGCGCAGCGCAGGATGCCGTCCCGGATCCACGCGCCGTGCAGGCCGCCGAGCTGGCGCGACAGGAGCACCATCAGCACGCCCAGCGTCACGGCGCTGGTGATGGAGGTGGCGAACGGGATCCCGCCGGTCCCCATCGGCACGTAGAGGATCGCGTTGAGGATCGTGTTGAGCACGACCCCGAGGGCCGCGACCTTGGTCGGCACCCAGGGCTCCTGCAGGCTGAAGAAGGCGCGTATCACCAGCAGGCTGGCTCCGTTGAAGGCCAGCCCGAGGGCGAAGAAGAACAGGGCCTCAGAGGTGATCGCCGTGCTCTGCGCGTCGAACTCGCCGCGCTGGAAGACCAGCCGCACCACCGGCTCGGTCAGGACGAGCAGGAACGCCGAGCAGGGCAGCAGCATGAAGAAGATCTGGCGTGTGCCGTCGGCCACCGCGCGGCGCATGCCGTCCCAGTCGGCCCGCGCGGCGAGGCGCGAGATCGCCGGGAACAGCACCGTCGCGATGGCGACGCTGAAGACGCCCTGCGGCAGCAGGTAGATGCGGAAGGCCGCGTCGATCGCGCGCGGCGACTCGTCGCTGACCAGGGTCGCGAAGACCGAGTCGATCGAGAGGTTGACGTTGATCAGCCCCAGGCCGAGCGTGACGGGCAGCATCAGGATGAGGACCCGGCGCATGTGCGGGCTCGCCGTGCTGAACGAGATCGGGAACGGGCCCTTGCGGCGGAACGAGGGCACCAGCCACAGGAGCTGCGCCGCGGTGCCCAGGACGATGCCGACGGCGTACATCGTCACCGCCGCGGCGCCGGAGACAAACAGCGTGCCGAGGGCCATGCTCGCGATGATCACCAGGTTCCACAGCACCGGGACGAAGGCCGTGGCGCCGAACTCTCCGCCGGCCTGCAGAACGGCGGCGATAAGCCCGGTGAGCCCCAGCATCGCGACGATCGGGAACATGATCCGGCTGTAGAGGATCAGCTCGTCGGTGAGGCTCTCGGAGAGCCCGGGGGCGAAAAGCGGCATCACCCACGGCGCCACGACGATGGCGATCAGCGACAGGCCGCCGAGCACCAGGGTGATCACCCCGATCAGCGCGCCGACGAGGCGTCTCGCCTCCTTATGGCGCCCCTCCTCCTGCAGCTGCGTGTAGATCGGGAGGAAGGCCGCGGACAGGGCCGAGTCGGCGACCACGCTGCGCAGGAGGTTCGGCACCTGGAACGCGATGACGAACGCGTTGATCGGGCCCTGGGTTCCGTAGAGGGCCGCGGCGAGGATCTCGCGGGCGAGCCCCATGACGCGGCTGATGCCGGTCCAGAAGGCGAAGATGGCGGTCGACCGGCCCACTCCGCCACGTGGCGGGGACGGCGCGGGAGCCTCCTCGGGCGCCCCGTCGACCT
>JBKHVQ010000410.1:0-14241 GCA_046569985.1 Thermoleophilia bacterium
GGTCGGGGATGGGCCTGACGGCGCGGTACGCCTTCCGGCGAACCGGGGGCACGCCTTTCAGGGACCGATCCCGGTGGGCGCCGGTTTCGTGCTGGACGAAGACGAGGCGCGGCGGCTGCTCTCCCTCTCTGACGCGAACTACGCCGAGGTGGTGCGCCCGTACCTTGTCGGGGACGACATCGCGACCGACCCTGGCCAATCACCGCGCAGGTGGATCATCGACTTCGCCGTCATGCCGCTGGAAGACGCGATGCGATACCCGGCGGCGCTCCAGATCCTGCGAGAGCGGGTCAAACCGGTGCGGGACACCAACCGGCGCAAGGTTCGCCGAGAGAAGTGGTGGCGGTTCGCGGAACCCGCCGTCGGCATGCGGGCAGCGATCGCCCCGCTGCGGCGTTACATCGCCGCCAATGCACAAGGGAAGCGCATCCTGTTCGTCTGGTGCGGGCCCGTCGTCTGTCCGAGCAACCTCACGAATATCTTCGCGTTCGATGACGACTACTCGATGGGCGTTCTCACCTCCCGGCTGCACGGGGAGTGGGCGCGGCTGCAGTCCTCCACGCTCCGCGTGGATATCCGCTACACGCCGACCTCGGCATTCGAGACCTTCCCGTGGCCGCCCGCGCCGACCAGCGCCCAACGAGACGCGGTCGCCACACTCGCCGCCGAACTGATCGGGCTGCGCCAAGAGATCTGCGCCACGCAGCACATCGGGCTGACGACGCTCTACAACCACGTCGATGAGGGGGCGTGGGCCGATGTGGGCGACCTGCACCGTCAGCTCGATGAGGCGGTTGCCGCGGCGTACGGCTGGCCGGTGAGCGTCGCCGCCGGCGCCGACGAGGCGATGCGCCGCCTTCTGGGCCTGAACGCGGCGATCGCCGCGGGAGAGATCGACTACGACCCTTTCGCGGCGGGCTGACCACCTCGCGCCGGGTTCGCGTGCTCCCGGCTCCGGGCGCCGCGGTCACAGCCCCAGGATGACGACCGCGGCGATCACCGCCGCGATGACGATCCAGGCCACGATCGCGATCGTGATCACCGGCGGCAGGTCGCGCCAGCCGCGCCGGATGCCGGGCGCGCCGCCCGTCGGGTCGGGGCGCCCCTCCAGCCCGGCCCGGACGCGTTCCACCTCCACCCGCGCCCCGCGCGTCCACTCGGCGTCGGGCTCCGGCGAGGCGGCCACCTGGCGCGCGAGGGCGTCAACGGCGGCGCGCAGGCTCGCGTCGTCGCCGCGGGCGATCAGAACGGCGCGCCGGCGCTCGGCCACCACGTCCTCGTCGGCCCCGCGGTCGACGGCCTGCCGCAGGCCGCGCTGCGCCGCGCTGACCCGCCGGGCCCAGAGATGGCCCTCGTGCAGCAGGTCCGCTCCCGCGCGCCGGATCGCCCGCCTCGACCCGTCGACCTCGCGCCCGCTCCCGCGCCGCGCCTCCCGTCCGTGCTCGCCGGCCATCGTCCTCCTCGCCATCACCCTCGCCGTCGCACGCATCATGCCTTCACTGAGATGACACCGGCCGCCGGGTGCGGATGAGACTTCTCTCATCCTGCGGGTCCGGCGCGGCGCCCTCTGCGAAGATCGGGGCATGGAACGGTTCAGCGCCATCGTCGGCGACCGCCGCGTGATCCTCGCGATCGCCGTCGCCATCGGCCTGCTCTCCGCGCTGCTGATCGGGCGGTGGGCGATGGGGGCGGAGGGCGGCGCGCAGGGGAACCTCCCCGTCGTCGATCTGCCCGCCGAGACCCCCCAGGGGGATGGCGGAGGGGCGTCGCCTCCGCCACCGGGGCGCCCGGCGGGTGGTGACGCGACGACCTCCGCTCCGGACGACGACGACGCACCGCGCCGGGGCGACGATGACACCCGCCGCCCGGGTGACGACGACATGCCGCGCCCCCCGTCCGGGTCGTCCGGGTCGGGCACATCGACCTCGGCATCCCGTCCCGCCGCCGCTCCCGGCACCACCGCTCCGAGTGCCCCGGCGCGCCGCACCCCCACGACCGCCCCGGCTCGCCCCGTCACCACCACCGGGTCCGACGGCGACGATGACCGGCAACGGGTGCGCACGCGATCGGCGGACGACGACTCCCGTGGCCGGTCCCGCGGCCGCGGCGGCGCGGGCGACGTCGACGAGATCGACGATGACGGGGGGGGATGACGACCGAGCGGGGGCGCGGCCCTCTCATCGGGCTGCGCCCCCGTGTGCTCGGCTGGTACCTCCTCCTGGTCGGCCTGGCCCTGCTCCTGACATCGGTGGTGACCTTCCGTCAGGCCGATCGCGCCCAGCGCGAGGCGGTCGATGTCGAACTGGAAGAGGAGGTGCGCGACTTCGCCGCGGGCATCCAGGCCGGCCGTAACGACGGCCTCACCCCCCGCGAGGCGATCGACTCCTACACCGATGCCTGGCCCCCGCTCGACCGCGATTCGCTCGTGGTCGTGGTCGGCTCGGATCCCCCGCGGGCGGCGGGCCCGCTCGCGGGCAGCGCCGATCTGCAGGCGCTTCTGGCCGACGTCGACGCGCCGGAGTTACGCTCGCTCGAGATCGACGGGCAGCAGGTGCGCGTGCTGGTCACACCGGTGCGCCTCGCGGGCGAGGAACTCGGCTCGGCGGTCGTGGCGCGCCTGACCCAGTCCGACCAGGACGCGCTGCGCGACCGGCGCATCGCCGTCCTCATCGCGACCGCCATCGCATTCCTGGTCGCATCGTCGATCGCGTGGTTCACGCTCGGGCGGCTGCTGCTGCCGGTGCGCCAGATGGCCGACACCGCCGACGAGATCGCGAGCAGCGGCGATCTGACACGCCGCATCGACGTCCCGGCACGCGCCGACGAGGTCGGCAAGCTCGCCACCACCTTCAACCGCATGCTCGATCGGGTCGAGGCCTCGTTCCAGCGCGAGCAACGCTTCATCCGCGAGGCCTCCCACGAACTGCGCACGCCGATCACGATCTGCCGCGGGCACCTGGAGGTGCTGCCGGACGATCCCGACCCGGCCGAGGTGCGCGCATCCATCGGCGTGGTCGTCGAGGAACTGGGCCGCATGGGCCGCATACTGGAGGACATGTCGACACTGGCACGGTCCGAGGACCCGGGATTCGTGCGGCCGGAGCGGGTCGAGGTCCAGCGGTTCCTCGGCGATGTGGCCCGCTCGGCCGAGCCGCTCCTCGGGGAGCGCCTCGTCGTGGGCGGGCCGCCCGCCGGGGCGACGATGACCTGCGATCCCCAGCGCCTGGCCCAGGCCGTGCTGAACCTGCTGCAGAACGCGGCGCTCCACAGCGGGGACGCGACTCCGGTGCGCCTGGGCGCCGAGCCGGATGGCACCGGATGGCGCATCACCGTCAGCGACCAGGGGGGCGGGGTTCCGGTGGCCGACGAGGAGAAGGTCTTCCAGCCCTTCGCGCGCGCCGGCTCGCGCGCACCGGGTTCGGGCCTCGGGCTGGCGATCGTGCGCGGCATCGCGGAGGCGCACGGCGGGCGCGCGGGTCTCGACAACCGCCCCGGCAGGGGGGCGACGTTCTGGGTCACGGTGCCCTCATGAAGATCCTCGTCGTCGAGGACGAGGCGCGGATCGCGTCGTTCCTGCTGCGCGGCCTGCGCGCCGAGGGGTACGCCGTCGAGCATGTCGGCACCGGGGCGGACGCGCTGCGTCGCGGGCGCGATGAGGCGTTCGACCTGATCATCCTGGACCTCGGCCTGCCCGACATCGACGGCACCGACGTGCTGCGCGCGCTGAGGGCCGACGGGCTCGGGCTGCCGATCCTGGTGCTGACCGCCCGCGGTGAGGTCAGCGCGCGGGTGGAGGGGCTGGACCTCGGCGCCGACGACTACCTGACCAAGCCGTTCGCGTTCGACGAGCTGCTCGCGCGCATCCGGGCCCGGGTGCGGGAGCGACCGGCCGATGAGAGCGCCGGGATCATGCGGGTCGGCGACGTGGAGCTCGATGTCGGACGGCGGCGCGTGCGCGTGGCGGAGGCCGAGCACGACCTCACCGCGCGGGAGTTCGCGCTGCTGCAGGCCTTCATGCGCCGACCCGATCAGGTGCTGTCACGAGAGCGGATCCTGTCGCAGGTGTGGGAACTCGACTGGGACCCGGGGTCGAATGTCGTCGATGTCTATGTCCGCTACCTGCGGCGCAAGCTGGGCGACGAGCGCATCGAGACGATCCGCGGGGTGGGTTACCGCTTCGTCGCGGAGCCCTGAGGGGCGGCGCGGAGCCACCGCGTGTCAGGCCGGGCGGGCTCCGGAGGGGCCGAGCGGCCCGTGGAGCCGGTGTACCTCGGGGACGCCCGCCACGCGCTCGAGGGTGCGCAGGACGGTCCCGACCTCGGGCCGCCGGGCGGGGTCCCGATCGAGGCACGCGTCGACGAGGGCCGTCAGATCGGCGGGCAGCCCTCGCCGGTGCCGGCGCAGCGGCGCCGCCGGGTCGCCGAGCTGCGGCGGAGGGGTGTCGTCGGTCGCGCTCCCGTCGGCGACCGACGACGCGTACCCGGAGCCGCCACCGGTGGACCCGGATCCGCCGTCGGGATCATCCACGGTCGGGTCGTCGAACGCCGGCTCGCCGGCGGCCGCCTCGTGGAGCACCACGCCGAGGCCCCAGATGTCGGCGGCTGGGCCGACGACGCCCCCGCGGGCCTGCTCGGGAGCCATGTAATGGAAGGTCCCCACGCCGGCCCTCACCCGGCCGGGCCGCCGGGCGATGCTCAGGTCGATCACCTTCGCCCGTCCCGCCTCGGCGACGATGTTCCCGGGCTTGAGGTCGAGGTGCAGCCACCCGTGGCGGTGCAGATAGCTGATCGCAGCCCCCAGGTGCATGCCGAGGTGGGCGATCTCGGCGGCCCCCAGCCGGCGCGGCGTCGTGGCGAGCAGGTGGCCGAGCGTGGAGCCGGTCAAGGTCTCGGTCACCACCAGCGCCTCGGTGGCCCCGGGTGCCGGATACGCCCGGACGATGTGCGGGTGCGAGAAGCGCTGCAGCAGCCGCGACTCGGCCCGCAGGCGCCGGGCCACCTTCGCGTCGCCGACCCTGTCGGGCCGCGCGAGCTTGATGACGCAGCGCGTGGCGCGCTCCTCGCTCCAGGCGTCGTGCACATCCAGGTGACGACTGCGGTTCAGGAGGCCCATCAACCGGTAGCCGGGGGCGACCTCCCGTCCCCGCCCGCGCGGCGGCGGGCCCTCGGCGACATCCGCGTCGATGGCCTCGTCGGTCACGCCGGCACCGGCTCGACGGCCTCGTGCGCGCGCTCACGGAACAGGCGCGCGTAGGTGCCGCGCCGGGCCATCAACTCGTCGTGGGTGCCCTGCTCGACGATGCGCCCGCCGTCCATCACGACGATGCGGTCCGCGTCGCGCACCATCAGGAAGTCGTGGGAGATGACGATGGCGGTGCGGCCCTCGACGAGCGCGCGCAGCGGCTCGGCCAGGGCCCGGCGGGCATCCTCGTCGAGGCCCGTCGACGGCTCATCGAGGATCAGCACCGGCGCGTCGCGCACGAGCGCGCGGGCGATGGCGATGCGCTGGCGCTGCCCGCCCGACAGTCGCCTGCCGCGGGCGTCCAGCATGGTGTCGTAGCCCCGCGGGAGCGCGGTGATGAACTCGTGGGCGCCGGCGGCCCGCGCGGCGGCTTCGATCTGCTCGTCGGTCGCCCCGGGGTTGCCGATGGCGATGTTCTCGCGCGCGCTGGCATGCAGCACCAGGGTCTCCTGCAGCAGCACGGCGACGTGCCGGCGCAGCGAGGCGAGTGTCAGGTCGCGCAGGTCATGGCCGTCGAGCCGCACCGCCCCGCGGTCGGGGTCGTTGAAGCGCAGCAGCATGCGGGCGAGCGTGCTCTTGCCGGCGCCGCTGGCGCCAACCAGCGCCACGGTCTCCCCGGGGTGCGCGACGAGCGACACGCGATCGAGGGCCGGCGTTTCGGTGCCCGGGTAGCGGAAGGTGACCTCGTCGAGTTCGACCACGCCGCGCGCGCCGGTGAGATCGCGGGCGCCGGGACCGTCGGCGACGCGGGGCCGCTCGTCGAGCAGTTCCACCACGCGCTCGGCGCCGGCGGCGGCCGAGAAGATCGAATTCGAGAGGGAGCTGAGGCCGCGCACGGGGCTCATGAGCTGAGTGAGGTAGGCGAGGAACACCATCAGGCCGCCGATCGTGAGCCGGCCCTCGGTGACGGCCCAGGTTCCGAGGCCGATCACCGCGAGCGCCGCGATCAGCTCGAGCATGTCGATGAGGGGGGTGAACAGGGCGCGGATGCGCGTCGAGGCGAGTTCCGCCTCCATGATGCCGCGGCCCTCGCGGTGGAAACGGGCGGTCTCGGCGTCGGTGCGGTTGTAGGCCTGCACCAGCGCGGCGTTCGCGAGCCCCTCCTCGGTGACGGCGCTCAGGGAGCCGCTGCGGCGGCGTTTCTCCCGCGCGGCGCCCTTCACCAGGCGTGAGAAGCCGCGGGCGACCAGCCAGAAGAGGGGCGCCATCACCAGCGCGACGATCGCGAGCGTCCAGTCGAGGTAGAGCAGGGCCCCGGCGAAGAACAGGATCCGGAAGACCGAGGAGAGGGCCTCGGTGATGCCCGACAGCGCGACGGTCTCGATGGCCGCCACGTCGCCGGTCATGCGGGTGACCAGGTCGCCGGAGCGCCGCCGGTCGAGGTCGCCCCCGGAGAGGCGCTGCACGTGGTCGAACACCCGCGTGCGCAGGTTCAGGATGAAGCGGCCTCCCACCCACGCGGCCAGGTAATCGTCGGCGAACGAGAGCAGCGCGCCGGCGATCAGCAGGCCGAGATAGGCCAGCCCGATCCAGATCAGGGGCGTGAGGTCGCCCGGGACGACGACATCGTCGATCACCAGCTTGAACAGCCAGATCTCGACGGTGGCGACGGCGGGCAGCAGCATCGCGAGGAGCACGCTCACGGCGATCCAGCCGCGGTAGGGGCGCAGGTCGGGCCAGAAGCGGCGCACGATCTCGCGCACCCGCACGACGGGCGCGGCGGCGACGATGTGCGGGCCGCCGGCGTCGGGGACCAGCCAGCGGTGGATGCGGCGGCGGAGTCGGGTCACGGTGCCTCGGCAGGGGGACGACCGATGGCCCCGTGGGGGGACGGGGCCATCGGCGGTGTCATGCGCGTGTGCGTCCCGCCGGGTCGATCAGGTGTTGTCGGTGCGGCGGCGACGCGACCGGCGGCGGCGACGGCGGCGGCGACGGCGGCTCTGCCCGGTGTCGGAATCGGCGCTGTTGGAGTTGCTGTTCAGCCCGGCCGAACGAGATGCCGGGATCATGGCGGTGAACTTGGCGGCCATGGCTCGCGCTCCCTTGGTGGTTGACGATGCGGGAGCGACGTTACGAGGCGTCGATGAGCCCTCTCTGAGATCCGGATGAGACCTTTCTCATGCGGAGGGCGGGACCGTCGGGGCCGGTGGGTCAGTCCCGCCAGGGGCCGACGCCCCCGATCCACGTCGGCCGGAAATGCTGTCGCTGCGTGACAGGATGGCCGACATCGGGCGGAGCCCAGGGGGCTGAGCCCGGCGTCGAGGCCCTCGGTGATCAGCTGCTCGTAGATGCCGGGGCGCGGCTCGTCCACGGGTTGACTCTACGGCCGCGCCGGATGCGTCGTGCCCGCGCTCGCGGGTCGCATGACGCCTACGGCGTACTCGGTGCGAGGGGCGTGACGGCCGCTCCGCCCTCCCACGCGAAGCGCACCCGCCGGGCGGCCGGGTCGGCCTCGGTGAGGGTGACCCCCTCCTCGGTCCCCAGTGGCAACGGGGCGTCGCCGTGGACGCGCGCCTCGATCGCCGGCTCGGCGATCACCAGGTCGCCGCGCTCGGGCCTGCGCGGGTCGCGCTCCACCACGACCCCGGTGAAACGCTCACCGACGTGGGGCTCCAGCACCGCCGCCTCCACCAGGTTCAGGACGGCCCCCTCGTACGCGCCCGCCCGCTGCCCGGAGCGGCGCATCGTGCCGGGGAGCGCCCCCAGCTTCTCGCGGACCCAGCCGGGAACGGGTTCGCCGGCGCAGAGGGCCACGCAGATCTCCAGGGCGTAGCGGTCGACCAGGCGCCGCAGGGGTGCGGTGACATGGGCGTAGTGGGTGGCCAGGCCCGCGTGCTCGGCGCCCTCGGGAACGGGTCCATCGAAGGCCGTGTAGCCCGAGCCGCGCAGCATGCGGGCGCTGGCGGCGATCATCGCGGCGTGCGCCGGCCTGCCGGGGTCGAGCGCGTGAACCATCTCCGGGTAGCCGACCCCGCCGGGCCAGGCGATGCCGAGCGCGCGGGCGGTGCGCCGCAGGCGGCGCATCTGCTCGGGCTCCGGCGCCGGCAGCGTGCGCAGGATCCCGATGCCCCCCTCGATCATCAGCCGGGCCGCCGCGATGCCGGTGAGCAGCGACAGCTGGGCGTTCCACCGCTCCACGTCGAGCATCCGCCGGAAGGCGAGGCTCCACCGCTCGCCGTGCACGCTCACCACCTGCTCGGGCATCGGCAGCGACACGCCGCCGCGGGCGGCCTCCCGCGCGCGCAGGCGCTCACCCACCTCCGCGAGGAGCGTGAGACCGCCCGGACGATCGGCGCCCGCCTCGTCGATGTGGGCCTGGGCCTCCTCGTATGAGAACCGCTCCCGGCTCCGCACCAGCGCGCGCTCGACATGGGTGCGCCGCAGCGTCCCGTGCGCGTCGAGGTCGAGGCGCCAGAGGACCGCCGGTCTCACCTCGCCGGGAAGCAGCGACGCGGCGTCCTCGCTCAGCACGCGTGGGTGCAGGGGGATGCTGCGATCCGCGCCGTAGAGGGTCTCGCCGCGCTCCTGGGTCTCGGCGTCGACCGGGTCGCCGGCCCTCATGAACACGGCGACATCGGCGATGGCGTAGTGCACGGTGTGCCCGTCGCCGTCGCGCGCGATGTGGAGCGCCTGGTCGAGGTCGCGCGATCCGGCCGGATCGATCGTCACGAGGTGAAGGCCGGTGCGGTCCCGCCGGTCGCTCCGCGGGCGGCGGGCGGCGGCCGCACGGGCTGCGCGCTCCACCTCCGCGGGGAAGGCGCCCGGCAGCCCTAGCTCCGAGCGCAGCGCCTCGATGGCGGGGCCCAGCGCCGCCCCGTCCGCGCCGGCGACGCGCACGAAACGCCCCGCCGCGCAGCGGGGTCCGGGCGCATGCCCCGGCGGCGTCGACCCCTCCTAGGCCGCTGCGCCGCTCACGCGCCGACGTACTCCCGCAGTTGCGGGAAAAGCACGTTGTTCTCCTCGTGGACATGGCGGTGCATGTCGACCTCCAGCTCCTGCAGGCCGTGCATCATCGCCCGGTGCGTGCCGCAATACGCCTCGTCCAGGGGGTAGCCGCCGCACAGCTCGCGCAGTCGCGCGAGGTGGGCTCCCGCATCGTCATGGTCGCTCTCCAGGAGGTCGATGACCGCGCCGTCGACCCGCGGCGCCGGCCCGCCCGAGGAGATCGCCTCGGCGAGGGGGAACACCTCGCGCTCCTCCCGGTCGAGGTGCGGCAGCAGGTCGGCCGCCAACGCCGAGAACACGCGCTCGACCTCGACCATGCGCGGATCCTCGGGGCCGTGAACCCGCGCGACGGTGGCGACCAGCTCCCCGAGCCGGGGCAGCCCCTCGCGCAGCGGCCGGTGGTGCGCCTCAACGATGTGCCGCGCGAGTTCCGCCGGCGAGCCGGTGGGGGCCCGGTGCGCGGGTTCGCCCGCCGTGGCCACCGCGTCGAGCATCGCGGCGACCGTGGCGCCATCGAGCCCGCGCTCGGCGGCCGCCTCATCCAACGAGCGGTCGCCCCCGCAGCAGTAGTCGAAGCCCAGGCGCTCGAAGACGTCCGCGGCGGCGGGCATCCGCCGTACCACTTCACCGAGGCTTTCCGTGCGGTCGATCATGGCGCTCATCGGAGCCTCCTGAAGGGGGGTCGCTGTCGGCTATTTATACCACTCGATCGGTAAATATTTGGCAGCGGCACCGCAGGCCCCGCGGCCGCCCGGTCAGTCCGGGCTGTTCAGGCGCCGCCCGCGCAACGGGGTCGGACGTGTCGCGACCCGGCCGATCGACACGGCGACATCCACCGCCTGCGCCTTGAGCGCCCCGTGGGCGCCGTCAGCCACATGCCAGGCCTCGCTCTGCAGGTACGCGAGGCGCTCGGGCGCGTCGGGCAGGCTGAGCGACCGCTCGGCCTCGGCGACCAGGTAGTCGAGGATCTGGCGCGTCTCCTCCGGGCCCCACTTCGGCTTCTGGAAGGGCCACTCCTTGTTGCGGCCGATCAGCCACCACAGCAAGCCGATCAGCGGGAACTTGAGGAGGAACACCGAGAAGATCACCCACGCGCTCTGGAGGTGCTCGTGCCCGGTGAGGATCGGCGTCAGCACCAGCAGGAAGCTGCTGAAAAGCGCGAAGGCGACCGTCACGATCACCGTCGCGGTCATGCGCCGGGCTCGCACCCGCCCCTCGGGGGTGAAGAGGAAGCGCTCGAGCATCCATACATAGTTGCGCCGACGGCGCCCGGCGCGCAACCCCCGGGGTCCCTGTGAGTACAATCGGCGGCCGATGACGGTCTACCTCCCCGACGGAACCGCGCTCGAACTGCCCGAAGGGGCCACCGGTCACGACGCCGCCGCGGCCATCGGCCCCGGGCTCGCCCGCGCCGCGCTGGCGGTGCGCGTCGGCGAGGAGCTGCGCGACCTGGCCCGGCCACTCGCCGACGGCGAGCACATCAGCATCGTCACCTCCAAGAGCGGCGACGACTACCTCTATGTGATGCGCCACTCCGCGGCCCATGTCCTCGCCGAGGCGGTCCAGACGATCGTGCCCGGCGCCAAGCTCGGCTTCGGCCCGCCGATCCAGGACGGCTTCTACTACGACTTCGACCTGCCGCGGCCCCTCACCGACGAGGACTTCCCGGCCATCGAGGCCGAGGTGAAGCGCATCGTGAAGCAGAAGGCGCCCTTCGAGCGCACGGTGATGAGCATCCCCGAGGCCGAGGCATTCTTCGCCGAGCGCGACGACACCTACAAGGTCGACCAGGTGCAGGAGCTCGCCCGCCAGGGCGAGACCGACGTCTCAATCTACCGGCAGAACGACTTCATCGACCTCTGCCGCGGGCCGCACCTTCCCGACACCGGCAAGATCGGCCCCGTGAAGGTGATGTCGCTGGCGGGCGCCTACTGGCGCGGCAGCGAGAAGAACCCGCAGCTCACCCGCCTCTACGCGACGGCGTTCCCCACATCGAAGGAACTCGACGCCCACCTGGAGCGCCTCGATCAGGCGCGCGCGCGCGACCATCGCCGCGTCGGCCGCGACCTGGGACTGTTCCACTTCGACGACCACGGCCCCGGCTTCCCGTTCTTCCTCCCGCGGGGGATGGTCATCGTGAACGGGATCAAGAACGCGGTGCGCGTCGAGCTGGACCGCATGGAGTACGACGAGATCCAGACCCCGATGCTGTTGTCCGACGAGTTGTGGCGCAGGAGCGGCCACTACGAGCACTACAAGGACAACATGTACTTCACGCAGGTCGACGAGCAGAGCTTCGCGGTGAAGCCGATGAACTGCCCGGGCGCCTGCCTCACCTACCGCAGCACGCGCCACAGCTACCGCGAGCTGCCCCTGCGCCTGGCCGAGTTCGGTCACGTGCACCGCCACGAGCTCTCCGGGGCGCTGCACGGGCTGTTCCGGGTGCGCGCCTTCACCCAGGACGACGCCCACGTCTTCTGCCGCCCCGACCAGATCCAGGACGAGGTGCGCGGGGTCCTCGAGATGGTCGAGCGCTTCTACGCGCGCTTCGGTTTCTCGGAGGTGCGCCTCTACCTCTCCACCCGCCCCGAGAAGGCCGCCGGCCCGATCGAGATGTGGGATCAGGCCGAGGAGGCCCTGCGCAACGCGCTGGGCGACCGCGAGTACGGCATCAAGGAGGGCGACGGCGCGTTCTACGGGCCGAAGATCGACTTCCAGGTGACCGACACGATGGGTCGCTCGTGGCAGCTCGGCACCTGCCAGCTCGACTTCTACATGCCCGAGCGGTTCGACCTCACCTATGTCTCGGCCGACGACACCGAGGAGCGGCCGGTGATGATCCACCGCGCGATCACCGGGTCGATCGAGCGGTTCCTGGGCATCCTCATCGAGGACACCGGCGGCGACTTCCCGTTCTGGCTCGCGCCCGAGCAGGTGCGCGTGCTGCCGATCTCCGACCGGCATCACGACTACGCGCGGACCGTGCGCGCCGCCCTGCGCGCCGCCGGCCTGCGCGCCGAGGCCGACACCCGCTCCGAGTCGGTGGGCAGGCGCATCCGCGACGGTGAGCTCGCCAAGGTGCCCTACCTGCTGGTGGCCGGTGACCGTGAGGCCGAGTCGGCCTCGGTGTCGGTGCGCGCGCGCCACCGCGGCGACCAGGGAGCGGCGCT
Source organism: Thermoleophilia bacterium (assembly GCA_046569985.1). GTDB lineage: Bacteria > Actinomycetota > Thermoleophilia > Miltoncostaeales > Miltoncostaeaceae > JAVJSF01. The sequence goes on from JBKHVQ010000410.1 coordinate 12,357, forward strand.
GGTGGACGACCTGGTGGCGCGCCTGGTCGTCGAGAACTCGGCCTGAGGCGCGGCCCGTGCGCATCAACTGGACGGGGGTCCGCAACGGGGCGATCATCGCCGGGCTGGCGGGCCTCGTGCTGGTGTGGCAGGAGGGCTTCGGTGAGCTCGCCGACTCCGCGAACCTGATCCTCAGCGTCCTGTTCGTAGCCGCGCTGATCGGCTTCGGCGTGAACTACTTCCGCCAGAACACGCTCGCGTGGCTGGTGCTGAAGACCTGGCAGCGGGTGGTGATCATCGCGTGCGGCGTCGGCATCGTGCTTCTGCTGCTGGTCGGGTTCCCGCTGCTCGGCGACCAGCTGACACCGCTCGGGGTGATCGCGCTGGTCGCGGTGCTGGTGCTGGTCATCGTGTGGGTCGTGCGCGAGAGTCGCCGCCTGCGCTGACCCGGGTCCGCGGCCGGTCGTGGCGCTTGACACGACCGGGTGACGGTGCGAGGTTTACATCGTCATCCACACCCTCCCGGGAGCATCCCATGTCCGCCGCCCCGCCCCTCGCGTCCGAGGTCGCCGATGTGCCCATCCTGCAGGCGCTCGGCAACCGCCGCAGCATCCGCTATTTCGATGCGAGCCGCACCGTCGAGCACTGGAAGATCGAGGCGATGCTGCAGGCCGCCCGCTTCGCCTCCTGCCAGGGGAACATCAACTGCACCGAGGCCATCCTCGTCACCAAGGACTCCGACCACTGGGAGGACATCGAGGAGTGCGTCTCGGGCTTCAACGTCCAGATCATCAACCAGGCCTCGCACCTGATCCTCTGGCTCACGAACCTCAACGCCTGGTACGGGCGCGCCGTCGACGGCATCTCGTCGGTGTCGCTGAGCGGGGCGACCACCAAGTACCACGGCTGGAACTACGAGTTCTCGATGACGCAGACGATCCCGCGGCTGATGAGCTTCCCGACCGAACGCACCGAGAACCTGCTGCGCTTCGAGACCGGCCTGGCCGTCGCGAACGCCATGGCCGCCGGCGTGGGCCTGGGCGTCGGCAACATCCTGATCGCGTTCGGCCGTAAGCCCGGCGGCATCGAGAAGGCCTTCGGCCTGCCGCCGCACTACCGCTTCACCTGGGGCCACGCGGTCGGCTACCCGCTCGAGAGCGCCAACGCCGGCGGCCAGCGCCCGCGCCTCAAGTACGAGAAGCTCTTCCACGACAACGCCTACGGCGTGCCGCTGAAGTCGGACCCGGCCACCGTCGATTTCCTGCGCGAGAAGGGCCTCATCCAGGAGCAGGCCCCGCTGCCGGGCCGCATCGAGGAGGTCCAGAAAATCGCCGTCGACCACGGCCGCGACCCGGGGATGCTGTTCTTCCCGAAGCGCGAGATCGAGCGTCTGATGGCCGACGACGACTGGGATTTCGGCGAGAACTGGTTGAACTACGCCAAGCAGGTCATCGCCACCGAGGACCTCCCGGACTACCCGGACGAGATGCGCGAGACCTTCCAGCGCCTGATGTCCGAGCACGGCATCGACGCCTCCAAGTTCCTCCCCGCCGAGGACTAGGCGCCGGCCGGATGGGCTACGAGGACATCATCCTGGACACCGGCGGTGGCCGGGCGACGATCACCATCAACCGCCCGGATCGCCTCAACGCGTTCCGCGGCCGGACGATGCTCGAGCTGTGCGACGCGTTCGAGCGCTGCGCCGACGACGAGTCGGTGGGGGTGATCGTGTTCACCGGGGCCGGCGCGCGCGCGTTCTGCGTCGGCGGCGATGTCCGCGAGCCCACGCGCACGATGCGCGAGAAGCGGGCCGGTCACATGATCGGCCCGCGACTCGCGAGCGCGATGCGCAACAACGGCAAGCCGATCATCTGCCGCGTGCGTGGCTACTGCATCGGCGGCGGCA
>JBKHVQ010000411.1:0-4347 GCA_046569985.1 Thermoleophilia bacterium
GTGGCGCGGGTGCAGCACGACGAGGCGCGCCTCGTCGATGTCGGGGATGTCGGCGGCATCCTCGGGGCAGACATGCACGCCGGCGAAGGCGCCGCGCTGGACGGTCTGCGACCTGAGCCGGGCGGCGACCTCGGCGTAGGCATCCTCGGGGTGGATGCGCTCGGCCTGGTCTTTCGCGCGGCGGGTGATGTTGGCCTGCAGGTCGTACCAGTAGCGCCCACCGGAGCTGTAGAAGTAGGTGGCCCGGTCGGCGAGCGCGGCGAGGGCCGAGTGGAAGTTGCCGGGGACATCGCCGGGCGTGGCGGTGCCGAGGAACACGCGCTGGGTTTCGAGTCCTTTGTGGGCGGAACCGATGGTGGGGGCAGCCCCGAAGAACACGGTGCGCGCCAGGCGCTGGGTGAGGGAGCGCTGGCCGAAGAGCGGCTTGCCGGCGTCGATCTTGCGCGGCTCGCTGTTCGGCCCGTCGACGTCGGCGTCGATGACGGCCTTCCACGAGTCCTGCAGGTACTGGGTCAGCTCGGAGTTGACGGTGGCCGTGGCGATCGGGATCGAGGCGGGCATGATCAGCGGCGACTGGTCCTCCCCCACCCAGAGGGCGTGGATGACGGTGTTCATGAGGCGCAGCACGCCGCGGGTGCGCTGGAAGCGCTCGAGGCTCGACCAGTCCTCGTAGAGCCGGTCGAACAACTCGGGGTGGATGGGGTAGGTCTGGGCGATGCGCTCCTCGTAGCCGCCGTCGCGGGCTTCGCGCGGGAAGTCGTCGGCGTGCTTGTGGTACATCTCGACGAACGACCGCGCGGTGGCGCCGATGGAGGCGAGCGCGTCGGCGTCGGGGGTCGTGAAGAGCCGCTGGCGGACGATGTGGTACGCCTCGTTGGATGACGCGGGCCGCCACTGGTCGGCGACGCGGCGCACGACGTTCTGGAGCCGCTTGAGCGCCTCGAGGCCGTTGACGCCGCCGACCTCCTCGGCGTTCCCGTCGGCGGGGCCGCTGTCGTCGCCGCTCTCGGATGCGGGGATGGAGATCGCGAGGAGCACCCCCTCGGTTCCCTTGACGGCCTCGGTGAGGGATTGGGCGAAGGTGAACTGGTCGTCGAAGGTGCCGCCGGCGAGGTCGTCGCGGCCGACGAGGCTGCGCGCGTAGGCGACCCATTCGTCGATGAGGATCACCGCGGGGGCGTGCGCGGCGAGCAGATCGTGCAGTGCCTGCCCGGGCGGGGTGCGGCCGGCGTCGGCGTCGGCGACGATCGCGAACGCCTCGCGGCCGCCGAGTTGCCAGGCGAGTTCGCCCCAGATGGTGTTGACGCGGGTGCCGTCGGGCTTGGTCGTGCCGGACGGCGAGATGTGGTTGCCCACGAGGGCCACGCGGCGCACCGCCGCCATCTCGTCGAACGGCGTGCCGGCGAGGGCGTCCTGCAGGTCCTGGGGGTAGGCGGCGCGGGGCGTGCCCGATGCGAGGTGCCAGAGGGCGAGCATCGAGTGGGTCTTGCCGCCGCCGAAGTTGGTCTGGAGGTTGATGACCGGTGAGGCGTTGCGGTCGCCGGCGAGGCGTCGCACGGCGCGGTCGATGAGGTCGCGCAGGCCGTCGGTGAGGTAGGTGCGGGCGAAGAACTGCACCGGTTCGGCGTAGTCGCGGCCGGCGTCATCGGTGGCGGCGACCTTGTGGAGGTCGGCCGCGAACTCGGCGGCGTGGAAGTTGCCGGTGGCGACGTCCTCGTGCGGGGCGAGCACCTCGCGCCACGGGCGCAGCCCGGCCGATCCGGGGGCGACGGCCGCCGACTTGAGCGCCTTGCGGTCGTCTTTGCCGGCGGTGATGCGCCGCAGGCCGAGGCGGATCGCCTTCACCTGGTCGGCCGCCCCGGGGGCCTGGATGGTGGAGAGCAGGCGCTCGGCGGTGTCGAGGACGCGGTAGGCGTCGTCGTCGGTGAACGACGCGTTGTGCGCCCACGCATTGCGGGCCTCGCGCAGTTCCCGCGCGTAGCCCTGCCCGACGCGTCCGAGGGCGTCGCTGAACGGGTACCAGCCCTTGCGGAAGTGGGCGGGGATGTTCTCGGTGAGCATCCGCAGCTGGGCCTGCGGGTCGAGGCGGTTCTGTTCGCGCATCTCCCCGCCGTGGCGCTCATGGTCGTAGGCCGAGACGAGCACCGCCCACGACTGTCCCTCGGCGAGTTCCGACGCGAGCGAGTCGGTGATGAACGCGTCGAGCGCGGGGGCGAGGAGTTCGAACATCTGGCCGATGCGCTCGCGGTTGGAGACGGCCATCGGTCAGTCCTCCTCGTCGGGCATCTCGCCGACCATCGCGGCGTCGAAGCTCTCGGATGTCTCGCCGGCGAGACCGGCGGCGACGTCGCGTTGCACGGTCTTGCCCATCGCCGATTCCACGAGCAGGCAGAGGCGTTCGCGGCGGTCGGCGAAGAATGCGTCGAAGTCGTCGGCGCGCAGGTGCGCGGCGCTGACCAGGTGGCCCTCCAGCAGTTCGTCGAGCTTCCCGGGCTCGATCTTGGCCTTGCGTTCGATGGCGCCCAGGTAGGTCTTCGGCGCGGCCCCGCCGATGGAGCGGTTCGAGTCGGCTCCGATAGCCGTCTTGTTCACGATGCTCTCGCGCCGCTCGTCGTCGATGTCGGCCTTCTTGCACCAGTCCTGCGGGAAGATGTGGTGGATGTCGACATCGAGGTCGACGTACTGGACCTTGTCGAGGGCGTGGTCGTACATCCAGTCGCGGGCGCCGTTGGCGAGCAGCAGGGCGTAGATGCCCTTGTAGGCGGCCGCGTTGCGCGTGCGCAGCGAGTGGAGGCGCGATTCGACGAAGGCGGCGTCCTGCACGGTGCGCGGGTCGGGTGCGAGTGCCGTGCCCTTCACCCATGCGGGCACCTGTTCGATGTCGCGCGCGAAACGTGTCTCGATGGCGCCACCGTAGAGCTCGCCGAGGATGCCGCACCAGAACCAGCGTGTCAGTCGCGGCCTGTTGCCGAGGAGGTCTGCGTCTGCGCCGAGGATGACCCGCAGCGCGGCGAGCGGGACGAGTTGCTTGGGATAGGGCAGGAACTTGGCGGTGAAGATGTGCTGGTCGGCGAGGAACGTCGAGGCCCACACGAACGCGTTGCGCAGCGGCTCGACCCAGCGCAGGTAGTCGGCCAGCTTGAGTTTGAGGATGTCCTCGCGCCGCGCGGAGATGGCGGGTGGCTTCGGTCCCTGGTGGGCGATGTTCCGTTCCCGGGTGGCGAGCAGTGTCACGGCCTGGAGGAAGTCGGTGTTCTCGAGCGACGCCAGCACGGGATGGGCGGCGAACCGGTCTTGGGTCTCCACCCAGTCGTCGTTGAGGCGGAAGTCGGTGCCGTGCGTGGCGTAGTGGTCGGCGTCGCCGGCGAAGGTGGCGGTGAGCAACTCGAAGACGTTGAGCGCGAGGCCACCGGTGTTCACCTTCTCGAACACCGTGGCGACCGCCGACTTGCTGGTGCTGGTGTCGAGTTCGATGGCCGGGATGTTGTAGGTGTTGACCGGCTTGATCACCTGCTCGTTGAACCGTTCGGCCATGTCGGCGTCGCCGAGCTTGAACAGCCAGCTGAGGGTTTCCTTCGAGAACAGCAGGTTCACGGGGAAGAGCCCGTGCTGCAGTTCGAGTTCGCGGGTGGACACGTCGAGGTCGATGTCCTTGCCGAAGTTGGAGCGCACGACGCCGTCGGCGGGCAGCGACATCACGGCCTCGTCCATGCGGTCCTCGCCGTCGAGGGCCACCGCGATGTCGACGTAGTAGCGCCGCTGCATCAGCTTCCCGCGGCTGTCCATCGTCGCGACCACGCCGTCGCCGGTGAGAGCCTGCGTGAGGGAGGTGAGTCGCTGCTGCCCGTCGAGCAGCAGGAAGGTCGGGTCGGTGCCGGGGGGCGGCGAGGCGCCCGCAAGGGGCTTCGGCTTGAAGCGCACCTGGTCGTTGCCGGTCTTGAGCAGCATCACGACCCCCATCGGGTGGCCGCGCAGCACTGAGACGAGCAGCGAGCGGATGCGCTCGTCGTCCCATTTGTAGCCCCGCTGGAAGTCGGGGAGCTGGATGCGCCCCTCGGTCGTCCACTTCAGGTATTCGGACAGCTCATACAGCGGGGTCTGGAAGCCCATCGATCATCCCTCTCCGAGATCGAGTGCGGTCTGCGTGGCTGCGCCGGCCGCGGTGTCGGCGGCGCGGGCGGCCTGCACGATGTCGGGCCATGAGGTGGCCACGGTGTTGAAGGCCAGGGCGTCCTTGGTCCGGTGGTTCTTCTCGGCGATCGAGAACAGCAGGAAGGCGAGTTCCTTCACCAGTTCGGCGTCGACCGCGCCGTCGGGGCGATCCTGGGCCGCCGCGAGCAGGGCCCC
>JBKHVQ010000412.1:0-3597 GCA_046569985.1 Thermoleophilia bacterium
GTGATCAACGCGTTCCACCGGGCCAGGATCACCCCCATCATCAGCGTCTACAGCACGCCCGCGTGGGCGGTGCAGGGCCGCAACCTGCCCGTCGCGACCCAGTACAACCCCAACGCGCCGCGCGCGAGGGACTTCGGGCTGTTCATGCGGGCGGTCGCCACGCGTTACCGCGGCAAGGCGCGCCACTTCGAGGTGTGGAACGAAGGCAACCTCAAGGGCTTCTTCTCGCTCAACGGGCGCAGCAGCCTGCCGCACTACAAGAGGCTGGTGAAGGCCGCCTACCCGCAGATCAAGGCGGCGAACCGCAGGGCGATCGTGATCGCCGGTGTCGCGGGCCCCAACAACAGCGGGCGCAACGGCAACGTCGGCGCGCGCAAGTGGATGCTGTCGCTGGTCGGCGACCGTTCGGTGAAGTTCGACGCCTACTCGCAGCACATCTACCCGTCGCGGGGGCCGCGTTTCCGCTCGGCATCGTACGCGCGCGCCTTCCCGACCTGGCAGAGCCTGCCGTACATCTACGCGCAGCTCAACCGGAAGAAGAGGGGCATGAAGCTGTACGTCACCGAGGCGGGGTACACGACCGCGCGGACCCCGTTCCGCGACTCGGCGACCGCCGTGGTCTCGCTGGCGAAGCAGCGCCTCTACCTGAACCAGCTCTACAACCTCCCCACGGTGAAGAGCCCGCGCATGGCGGCCGTGGTGTGGTTCAACCTCGAGGACAACGTCAACTGGCCGGCCGGTCTCCTCAAGGAGGGCGGGGCGAAGAAGCCCGCGTGGGCGGCATTCCGCGCGCAGGCCTCCAAGCCGATCCCGCGGGTCCTGCGCGGCGAGCTGAACCCGCGGCTGAAGTAGGCGCCGGCCATCTTCCGCGCATCGTCCGAAGGGCGCCCCACGGGGCGCCCTTCGTCGTTCCCGGGCCGCGATCCACCCCGACACTTGACAACTGGATAGTTGTGGAGTTGTATTTCCGCATCGATCGTCGCCCAGGAGGCCCCGATGGCGGTACCGCACCCACTTCCCGAACCGCTGGCGGACATCATCGCCGAGCGGTTCCGCGTGCTCTCCGAGCCGATGCGCATCCGCATCCTCGACACGCTGCGCGACACCGACGCAACCGTCGGCGAGCTCGCGGAAGAGCTCGGCACGAGCCAGCAGAACGTCTCCAAGCACCTCGGCGTGCTGACGCGCGCCGGCCTGGTCGAGCGGGAGAAGCACGGCACCGCCGTGCGCTGCCGCGTGGCCGACGACTCGGTGTTCGCCCTCTGCGAGCTGGTCTGCGGCGGTGTGTCGCGCCAGCTCGCCGGGATCCAATCTCTTCTTGACGGAACGGAGGTCTCGTCGTGACCGAAACGACGAACGCGCGTCGCCGCTGGCCGCTTGAGCGCATCCTCTTCGCGATGGCCGGCACCATGATCCTCGCCAGCGTTCTCCTCGCCGCGCTCGTGAGCCCGTGGTTCCTCCTGCTCACGGCGTTCGTCGGCGTGAACCAGCTGCTCTACGTGGCGGTCGGCGCCTGCCCCGCCTCCATCGTCCTGTCCCGCACCTGCGGCATCCACCCGGCGGGTGACCGATGAGCGCGGCGCCTGAGAGCGGCAGGGCCAGGGTCGGTCCGCTGGGACGTCTCGGCCGCTGGTCGGCCGAGCACTTCACGATCGTCGCGACATTCTGGGCGGTGGTCGTCATCGCCCTCGGCATCTTCGCCCCCCAGGTCCACAGCGCTCTGTCCGGCGCCGGCTGGGAGGACTCGGGCAGCGAGTCGGTCGCGGCCCGCGAGATGATCCAGCCCGCCTTCGGCGGCAACAACAGCTCGGCCCTGATGGTCGTCGTGAGCTCACCCGACCTCACCGTCGACGACCCCGGGTTCCAGGCGACCGTCGGCCGCGTGCAGGACATCCTGGAGGCCGATGACGCCATCGCCACCGTCACGCCGCCCGATCCGCAGGCCGGCACCGTCAGCCAGGACGGCAGCGTCGTGATCGTCATGGGTGGCGCCGCCGACACGCCGACCGGCATGGTCGCGGCCGCCGACCACCTCAAGGGCGACCTCGAGGACGCCGCCGGCCCCGGAATGGCCGTCGACCTCACCGGCGCTTCGGGCATGTGGTCCGACTTCAACGCGGCCAACACGAGCGCGATGATGAAGTCCGAGCTGATGAGCTGGCCGGTCACGCTGGCCATCCTCATCCTCGCCTTCGGCGCCCTGGTGGCCGCCGGCCTGCCGCTGCTGCTCACGATCATGAGCCTCGCCGCGTCGGCCGGATCCCTGGTCCTGCTCTCCTCCATGTTCGACATCTCGATCTGGGCGATGAACTTCGCCCTCATGTTCGCCCTCGCGCTCGGCATCGACTACGCGCTGTTCATCGTGGTGCGCTTCCGCGCCGCTCTGCTCGGCTCGAAGCTGTCGCGCACCGACGCCGCGGCGGTGACCATGGACACCGCGGGCAAGGCGGTCGCCTTCTCGGGTGTCACCGTCCTGATCGCACTGTCCGCGGTGATGCTCGTCCCGAGCCCCGCGTTCCGTTCGATGGCCCTCGGCATCATGCTGTCGGTCACCTTCGTCCTCGCGGCCGCCCTGACGCTGCTCCCCGCCGTCCTGGCGAAGCTCGGCCCGGCCGTCAACAAGGGCTCCCTCAAGTGGGTGCATCAGGGCGAGCACCGCTCCCCGCGTTTCGCCCGCTGGGGTGAGCGCATCTGGGCGCACCCGTTCCGCTACGGCGTTCCCGCGCTCATCATCCTGCTGGTCCTCGCGGCGCCGATCGTCGGCCTTCAGACCGGCATGCCCTCCATCAAGGTCGTGCCGGAAAGCGACCAGGCGCGCGAGGGTTACGCGCTGGTCTCCGAGTCGTTCGGCCCCGGCGCCCCCGGGCAGCTGCAGGTCGTCGGCCCCGCCGAGGCGATGGATGAGGCGCAGGCCGCCGCCGCCGCGGACCCGGGCATCGCGATGGCCACCCCGCCGATGGCCGGCGGCGGCGGGCTCGCCATGGTGCAGGCCGTGCCGACCGTCGACCCGTCCGACCCGGCACTGGGTGACACCATCGACCGCCTGCGGGACGGACTGCCCGCCGGTGTCCTCGTCGGCGGTGCGGCCGCCGAGAACTACGACCTCGAGCTGGCGCTCGGCGAGTACACCCCGATCGTGATCGGCGTCGTCCTCGGGCTCGGCTTCCTGCTGATGCTGTTCGCGTTCCGCGCCCCGCTGGTGGCGGCGATCGGCGTCCTCACCTCCCTGCTGGCGACCGGTGCGGCGTTCGGCGTCGCCCGGCTGATCTTCCAGGAGGGCTGGCTGGAGAACATCCTCGGCTTCGAGTCGCAGGGCTTCCTGAACGCGTGGGGGCCGGTGTTCTTCTTCGCGATGATCTTCGCCATCTCGATGGACTACACGGTCTTCCTGATGTCGTCGGTCAAGGAGCACTGGGAGCACTCGCGTGACCCCCGTGAGGCCCTGGTCGGCGGGATCGCCCACTCCGGCCGGGTGATCCTCGCCGCGGCCGCGGTCATGGTGGCGGTGTTCTTCACCTTCGCCCTGTCCGGCCCGCTCCCGCCCAAGGAGATGGGGATCATCCTCGGTGTTGCGGTGCTGCTGGACGCGCTGCTGGT
>JBKHVQ010000413.1:0-7991 GCA_046569985.1 Thermoleophilia bacterium
CTACAGAATGGCGGACGTATTCGCTACAGATTGGCGCTGCCGTGCGCTACAGAACGTCGCCTGGATTAGGTGCGACAGCGAAGGGGCCGCGCCCAGCGGCCCCGAAGCGAACGATCCAGCATCGACCATCCACCGCCACGAGCCTCCGCCCGCGCACAACGCCGCTAGGGGGCGATGAGAGCCTGTGCGGCGCCTTGGCAGGCGATCAGGACGGGCTCGGCGAACAGCCCGAGGCCGATGACGGCGAGGCCGAGGGCGACCGCGACGAGGCCCATGGAGCCGTGCACCTCGAGGATGCGCTTGGGCCGCGTGCCTTCGTCGCCCTCCAGCCACGTGACGGTGACCACGCGCAGGTAGTAGCCCAGGCTGACGATGCTGCCCAGGGCACCGACCACCGCGAGCCAGACCATGTCCGACTCGACGGCCGACCCGAAGATCATGAACTTGCCCACGAACCCGGCGAGGGGCGGGAAGCCGGCGAGCGACAGCATCGCGACGGTCATGACCGCGCCGAGCACCGGGCGGGCGCGGCCGTAGCCGGTGAACGAGGCCAGCGTCTCACCGTCCTCGACCTCGCGCTCGCGGATGATCACCACCGCGAACGCGGCCATCGTCATCGTCGCGTACGCGATCAGGTAGTAGATGAGCGCCTCGGCACCCTGGATGGTGCCGACGGCGACGCCGATCAGCAGGTAGCCGGCCTGGGCGACGCTGGAGTAGGCGAGCATCCGCTTCAGGTTCTGCTGCACCAGCGCGGCGAGGTTCCCCACGACGATGCTGGCGACGGCGACCGTCGCGATCAGGATCTTCCAGTCGACCTGCATGTCGGGCATCAGGCCCGTGAAGATGCGCAGGAAGGCGGCGAACGCCGCGGCCTTGGTGGCGGTGGCCATGAACGCCGTCACCGTCGTCGGGGCGCCCTCGTAGACGTCGGGGGCCCACATGTGGAACGGGGCCGCCGAGGCCTTGAACGCGAGGCCCGCGCCGATGAGCACGACCGCGGCCACGACCAGGGGCTCGTCGACCAGGCTGGTCCCGGCGAGCTTGTCGCCGATCTCCGACAGGGCGGTGGTCCCGGTCGCCCCGAACAGCAGGGTGAGTCCGTACAGCAGGAACGCGGCGCCGACGGCACCGGCGATGAGGTACTTCAGGCCGCTCTCGAGGGACCGCTCACGCCACACCTCCAGCGCGCAGAGCACATAGAGGGCGACCGAGAGCACCTCGACGCCGAGGAAGATCGAGATCAGGTCCCCGGCTCCGGCGACCAGCATCATGCCCGCGGTGGCGATGAGGATCAGGCCCGCGTACTCGCCGCGCCGGTCGACGGCCGCCGGGTCGCGCCACGCGAGCAGGATCGTGGCGGCGGCACAGCCGAGGAAGATGATGTTGAACAGCAGCGCGAAGCGGTCGGCGCGCAGTCCCCCGCCGAAGGCCTCGACGCGGTCGCCCCACAGCACGACGCTCATCACGATGGCGGCGACGATGCCCGTGAGGGCGATCACCGCGGGGCCGTGACGCCGCACCGGGCCGGGCTTGAACAGGCCCGCCGTCGTGGCGAGGATCGCCGCCCCGGACACGATCAGGAGGGGCGTGGAGGCGTAGACGTTCAGTGCGCTCACGGCGTCACCTCCTGCGGCTCGTCCGCCGGCGGGTCACCCGGCAGCGGCAGGGCGTAGGCGGGCGGGTTGGGGGTGACGACCGCGCGGATCTCGTCGGCGGGCCGCTCGGCGGCGATCTGCGCCGGGGCGATGGTGCGCTCCAGGGTGTCGGTGGTGGCGCCCACGATGCCGCGGGGCCACAGGGCGATGACCAGCATCACCGCGACCAGCGGCAGCAGGAACACGTAGTCCCAGGCGCGCATCTCGGCGTCCGCGCCGCGGCCGCCGCGCACCGGGCCGTTCATCGAGGTCTGGTAGAGGCGCAGCATGTAGACGGCCGCGTAGATGATGCCCAGCGTGGCGAGGCCCGCCAGCCACGGGTTCTGGCGGAAGACGCCGGTGAGCAGCAGGAACTCGCCCGCGAAGGAGTTGGATCCGGGGATGGCCAGGGAGGCCATCGACACGATCAGGAAGATCGCGGCGAGGCGCGGGGCGCCGAACGCGAGGCCGCCGATGCGGTCGAGGCGGTCGCTCGGCGCGGCGCGGTTGATGATCCCCACGATCGCGAACGCCGCGGCCACGACGATGCCGTGGTTGACCATCTGCAGCAGCGCGCCCTGCGAGGCCTGCAGGTCGAAGGCGACGATTCCCAGCGCGATGAAGCCCAGGTGCGCGAGGCTGGAGTAGGCCACCAGCAGCCGCATCGTCGGCGCGCGCCAGGCCAGCAGCGACCCGTAGGCGATGCCCACCACCGCGAGGATGCCGATCGGCACCGCGAACATGTCGGCGCCCTCGGGGAACAGCGGCACCCCGACGCGCATGAAGCCGTACGCGCCCGCCTTGCTCATCACCGCCGCCAGCAGCGCCGTCACCAGGATCGGCCCGGCGGCGTACGCCCGCGGCAGCCATCCGTGGAACGGGAACAGCGGCAGCTTGATCGCGAAGGCGAGGGCGAAGCCGAGGAACAGCCAGATGCTCTGCGTCTGCGTGAAGACGACGCCCTCGAGGTCCTGGATGTTGAACGTGAACTGCCCGGTGATCTCGCGGGCCGTGAACGCGGTGCCCAGGATGGCCACCAGCATCAGCAGGCTGCCCGCCATCGTGTAGATCACGAAGCGGATCACCGCGTGGCGCCGGTCCTCGGTCCCCCACACGCCGATGAGGAAGTAGAACGGGATCAGCATCGTCTCCCAGAAGACGTAGAACAGCACCAGGTCGCCGGCCGCGAACAGGCCCAGCAGGCCGGCCTCGGCCATCAGCAGGAGGCCCAGGAACGCGCGGCCGCGCTCGGGCAGTCGCCAGCAGGCGGCGATGATCCCGAGCAGGAACAGGCCCGCGGTCAGCGCGACCATCCACAGCGAGAGGCCGTCGAGCCCGACATCCCATGCCAGGCCGAGGTCGTCGACCCAGCCGATGTGATCCACGAACTGCAGGGAGCCGTCGCCGCGGTCGAAGTCGATCACGACGTACGCGGTCAGGGCGGCGGTGCCCGCCGCGGCGATCAGCGCGACCAGGCGCGCCTGCGCGAGCGCGCCGGGCGGCACGAACAGCATGGACAGCGCCCCCACCAGGGGGAGCAGGACGATCGCGGACACCCAGGGCATCAGGCGGCGTTCTCCGTGGTCGGCTCCCGACGGCCCGCCATCAGCGGATCACCAGGGTGGCGATGACACCCAGCACGACCACGCCGGCGATCATCGCGAAGGCGTAGGTGCGGATGAGGCCGCTCTGCATGGCGCGCAGGCCGCGGCCGCCGATCACGGCGGCGCGGGCGGTGCCGGTGGGCACGCCCTGGACGACCGGGTTCTCGACGCCCGACATCAGGCCGTCGCCGAGGTCGCGGCCGGTCTGCACGAACGCGTCGTCGTAGACCTCGTCGAAACGGTACTGGTCGGCCAGCAGACGGCGGGTGCGCGGCAGCACCCCGGCGAGGCGCTCACGCCGGCCCGGGTCGGCCACGAACACCCACCAGGCCAGGCCGATGCCGACCAGGGCCAGCGCGGTGCCGGCGACCATCGAGATCGCGGTCTGGGCGCCGCTGGGATGGAAGTCGGGCGCGGAGATGAGGGCCGGCTCCAGCCAGTCCTCCAGCGGGTGCCAGAGCTCGGGCACCTGCAGGAAGCCCGCGACGGCGGCGAGTACCGCGAGGACGATCACCGGGACGGCCATGGCGGGGCCCGAGGCGTGGGGGTGCGCCACGTCGTAGCCGCCCTCCGGTTCGGGGCCGTGGAAGACGCGGAAGAACAGGCGGAACATGTAGAACGCCGTCAGGCCGCCGGCCAGGAGGCCGACGATGCCGAGCACCACCCCGAGGTCGCCCGCGGCGAACGAGTAGGCGATGATCTCGTCCTTGCTGAAGAAGCCCGAGAAGGGCGGCACGGCGGCGATGGCCAGGCAGCCCACGGCCATCGTGAGGTAGGCCACGCGCAGGTGCTTCTTCAGGCCGCCCATGCGGTCGATGCTCTGCTGGTTCGCGAGGGCGTGGATGACCAGACCGGCGCCGAGGAACAGCAGCGCCTTGAAGAAGGCGTGCGTCAGGAAGTGGAACATCCCGGCGGTGTACGCGCCGAGGCCCGCCGCCATGATCATGTAGCCGATCTGGCTGACCGTCGACCAGGCGAGGATCCGCTTGATGTCGACCTGGACGAAGGCGATCGTCGCCGCCATCAGAAGGGTCAGCGCGCCGACGACGGCGACCACGTCGGAGGCGTCCGGGGCGAGCTGGTAGAGCGTGTTGGTGCGCACGATCATGTAGACGCCGGCCGTCACCATGGTGGCGGCGTGGATGAGGGCGCTGACGGGGGTCGGGCCCTCCATGGCGTCGGGAAGCCAGGTGTGGAGCGGGATCTGCGCGCTCTTGGCCGCGGCGCCGACGAACAGCAGCAGCGCCACCAGCTCGGACACGCCGGTGTCGAAGCCCATCTGGCCGGGCGCGGCCGCGAACACCTCGGCGTAGTCCAGCGTCCCGAGTTCGCGCACCAGGATGAAGGCGGCGAGCACCATCCCGACATCGCCGATCACGTTGATGACGAAGGCCTTCTTCGAGGCGGCGACCGCCGAGGGCTTGTCGTAGTAGAAGCCGATCAGCAGGTACGAGGCGAGGCCCACCAGCCCCCATCCGACGATGAGGAAGAAGAAGTTGGCCGCCATCACCAGCAGCAGCATCGAGAACAGGAAGAACCCGAGTTCGGCGAAGAAGCGCCGGTAGTCGCGGTCGTGGTCCATGTACTCGGTCGAGTAGAGGACGATCAGCGAGCCGACGCCGGTGACCACCAGCATCATCAGCACCGACAGCGGGTCGATCTGCAGCGCCAGGTCGATGCGCAGGTCTCCCGACTGGACCCAGGTCCAGAGGGTGGACACCTCGGTGCGCTCGTCGGCGTCGCGGCCGAGCAGGGTCGCGAAGATGATCGCGGTGAGCACGAACGAGATCGCGGGCAGGCCGAGGCCCAGGGCGCGCGTGTACGCCTTCGACGGCTCGCCCGGCCAGAGGGCGAGGGCGATGCAGCCCAGCAACGGGAGGGCCAGGACCAGCCAGGCAAGCACTTCAATCATCGGCTGTTCCTCAACCCTTCAGCGATGTCATCTGATCGACGTTCAGGGCCAGGCGCTGCTTGAACACGGCCACCACGAGCCCGAGCCCGATCACGACCTCCGCGGCGGCGACCACCATCACCACCAGCGCGAAGATCTGCCCGTCGGTGACATCCCAGTGACGCGAGAAACCGACCAGCGCGACGTTCGCGGAGTTGAGCATCAGCTCGACGGCCAGCAGCAGCAGCAGCGGGTTGCGGCGGATCATCACGCCGGCGAGGCCCATCAGGAACAGGGCGCCCGACACGGCCAGGTACAGGCCCAGCGGCACCCCGTTGATCGTGGAGCTCATCGGCCGCCCTCCGCGCGCACGGCGCGCTTGGCCAGCAGCACGGCGCCGATGGCCGCGACCACGAGGGCCAGCGAGGTGGCCTCGAACGGCACGATGTAGTCATCGAGGAACGAGTTTCCGATGGCCTCCGGGCTGCCGATGTCGCCGGGCTGGGTGGGCTCGTCCCACAGGCCGGGGAGGTTCGAGGTGGCCAGCAGCACCGCTCCCTGCGCGCCGAGGCCCAGCAGCGCGACCCAGCCGAAGACCTCGTAGCGGGCCAGCGGATTGTCGATGTCCGGCAGCGGGCGCTCGCCGAGGTAGGCGATGACGAACAGGAACATCACCACGATGGCGCCGGCGTAGACGATGATCTGGATGGCGGCCACGAACGGCGCCGACAGCAGCAGGAAGAGCACCGCGACGGCCAGCAGGCAGCCGATCAGCGACACCGTGGCCTGGAAGGGCTTCTTCAGCGCGATCACGAGGGCCCCGAAGAACAGGGCGGCCCCGGCCGCGAGCCCGAAGACGATCTGCTCGGCCACTACGAGGGCACCTCGTCGCGCACCGGCACCGGCTTGGGATGCGGCGCCAGCAGCATGTCCTTGGTGTAGAGCAGGTCCGTGCGCGTGCGCTCGGACATCTCGTACTCGTTCTCCAGCGTGATCGCGTCGAACGGGCACGCCAGCTCGCAGTAGCCGCAGAAGATGCAGCGCGCCATGTTGATCTCGTAGATGCGCGCGTAGCGCTCACCCGAGGACACGCGGTTCTCCTCGGTGTTCTCCTCGGCCACGACGCGGATGCAGTCGGCGGGGCACGCCGCGGCGCACAGGGAGCAGCCCACGCACTTCTCGAGCCCGTTGTCGTGCAGCCACAGGCGGTGGCGTCCGCGGAAGCGCGGGAACACCGGTGTCTTGTTCTCCGGGTAGCCGATCGTGTCCGGCTTGCGCAGCAGCTGCCGGAACGTGATGGCGAAGCCCTTGAGGGACACGGGGGCGGCCATCAGCCCTCCATCGGGGTCGCGGTGCGGTGTGAGCGGGCGGCGATCATCAGTTCGAGAACCAGATGCCGACGATGACCGCGGTGATCACGAAGTTGGCGGTGGCGAGCGGCAGCATGATCTTCCAGCCGAGCTGCATGAGGCGGTCGTAGCGCAGGCGCGGCAGCGTGGCGCGCAGCCAGATGTAGAAGAACAGCAGCACCACGATCTTGAGGAACAGCCAGACGAAGCCCGGCAGCCACGGCCCGGAGAAGCCACCGAGGAACATGGTGGCCGTGAAGGCCGACAGCACGATCATGTTGGCGTACTCGGCGGCCGGATAGACCGCGTAGCCCATGCCGGCGTACTCGGTCTGGTACCCGGCGACCAGCTCCGACTCGGCCTCGGGGAGGTCGAACGGGGCCCGGTTGACCTCCGCGACGCCCGCGATCAGGAACACCAGGAAGCCGAGCGGCTGCAGGACGATGTACCAGACGGTCTCCTGCTGGGCGTTCACGATCTCCAGCAGGTTCAGGGAGCCGGCGAGCATGATCACGCCGATCACCGACAGGCCCATCGCGACCTCGTACGACACCAGCTGCGCGGCGGTGCGCGCCGAGCCCAGCAGGGCGTACTTGTTGCCGCTGGCCCACCCGCCGAGGATCAGCCCGTAGAAGCCGAGGCCCGACAGGGCGAACAGGTAGAGCACATCGACGTTCAGGCTGGCGCCGTAGAGGGCCACCTCGTGGCCGGCGATCTCGACGCTCTCGCCGTAGGGGATCACGGCCATCGCGGCGACCGCGGCGAACATCGTGATCAGCGGCGCGACGCGGTACAGGGTGCGGTTGGCGCCCGCCGGGGCGAAGTCCTCCTTGAAGGCGAGCTTCATCACGTCGGCGAGCGGCTGCAGGTAGCCGCCGGGGCCGACCCGGTTCGGGCCGATGCGCGCCTGGAAGCGGCCGATCATCTTGCGCTCCCACAGCGTCATGTAGGCGAACCCGGTGATCACGATGAACACCAGCAGGACAGCCTTGATGACGGTGATGAGGAGGGGTTCGTCCATGGCCGCCTAGCCTGCGGGGGAGATCTCGACGCGCACGGGGGTGCGGTCGGCGGGCAGCAGGCGCTCGACGCCGGCGCCGGGGACCCCGGTGGCGACGAACGCCGCGCCCTCGGGCTGGGCGGGGTCGATGACCAGCGGCAGCACGCACTCGCCGTGCGCGGTGCGCAGGCGCACCCGGGAGCCGGCGGCCAGGCCGTGGCGGGCCGCCTCGTCGGGGTGCAGGGTGATGTCGGCGCCGGTGAGGGCCTCGGCGAGCGCGTCGGAGCGGTATGCGGTGGCGTCACCGAAGATGCGCGTGGTCGTGACCAAGGGCAGGCCGTCGCCCGAGTAGGCCAGGGCGCCGGGCACGTGACCGTTGCCGGCCTGGGCGGCCGGGGCGATCTGACGGCCGAGGACGCCCAGGTCGTCATAGGTCAGCCCCGCGAGCGCCGCGTGGCGGGCCGCCGCGGCCGCGAAGGCCGCCGCGGCGCTGCGGTACGCGGGGGGCGC
>JBKHVQ010000414.1:0-5513 GCA_046569985.1 Thermoleophilia bacterium
GGCTCGCCTGGCTGCGCGGCCTGCTGGGCGACGATCTGCGCTGGGTCCCCCGTCCCGTGCGGTCCGTGCGCGACGGGCGCATCCGCGCGGGCCGCTACCTCGACCAGCCCGCCGCGGGATCCCGGGAGGCCCCTCCCGACGACGGCTCGGCGCTGGCCGAACTCGGCCGGAGGGTCGGGCGGGAGACGGTCGACCGGGAGATGCGCGCGTATCTGGAGAAGATCGACGGCGTGCCGCTGGAGCGCATCCCCGCCGAACGCGCCCGGCGGCTCCTCGAGGACCAGGCCGCGCCGGACGGCTTCCACTTCCCGGCGCGCGGCATCGGGCAGCTCATGGACGCAATGGCCGCGGCGGCGGCGGCGGGGCGGGGCGCCGCGATCCTCACCGGAACCCGGGTCGAGGAGATCCTGGTCCCGGGAGGCCGGGCCGAGGGCGCCCGGGCGACCGGCCCGGACGGGCCGCTGGAGCTGCGCGCGCCGCGAGTGGTCGTCGCGCTGCCGGCGGGGATGGCGGTGCGCATGCTGCGCCCTGTCGCGCCCCCCGGGGCGCTGCACGCGGTGCGCATGCGCGCGGTCTGTATCGTCTACCTGGAGGCGACGCCGGCGCAGCCCTTCGCGGACGCCTGGGTGCAGGTCGACGACCCGGCGGTCCCCTTCGCGCGCATGTTCGCCCCGGCGAACTGGAGCCCGGGTCTGGTGCCCGGCGACCGCAGCCTGTTCGGCTGCGAGTGCTACTGCCAGGCGGCCGACGACGATCCGGTCTGGGGCCTCGGCGACGAGGAGCTGGTCCACGCGTGTTCCCGCGCGCTGGTCGAGCGGCTCGGGTGGATCAGCCCCGCGGCGACGGTGCGCGCGGTGGAGGTCGTGCGCCTGCCGCGCGCCTACCCGCTGCCCGACCGCGCCCAACTGGAGGCCGTGCAGGCCCCGGCGCACTGGCTCGCCGGGATCGAGGGCGTCGAGCACGCCCCGGGCGCCGCGGTGATCGAGGCGATCGAGAACGGCGAGCGGGCCGCCGACCGGGCGATGGGCGCGCCGGCGGCCGTCGCCGGGTCGGGCCGGTCGTGACGACGGTCGCCGCGTCGGCCCGCGAGCGCTTCACGGCGCTCCTGGACGCGGAGCGGGTCATCCACGACCCGCTCGAGCGCCGCCTCTACGCTCGTGACGGGTCGATCGCACGCGGCGACTGCGGCCTCGTGGTGCTGCCCGAGTCGACCGCCGAGGTGGTCGACTGCATGCGCCTGGCGGCGGAACTCGGCCTCGCGGTGGTGCCGCGCGGGTCCGGTACCGGCCTCACCGGGGGGGCGGTGCCCCTGGACGGGGCGGTGGTGATCGCGCTGACGCGCATGGCGCGCATCCTCGATGTCGACACCGAGACCCCGTGCGCCCGCGTGCAGCCCGGTGTCCTGAACCTCGACCTGTCGCTCGCGGTGCGCCACCTGGGGCTGCACTACGCGCCGGATCCGTCCAGCCAGCAGGCCTGCTCGATCGGCGGCAACGTCGCGACCAACGCGGGCGGTCCCCACTGCCTGGCGTCGGGGGTCACCTCGCAGCATGTCCTCGAGGTCGAGATCGTGCTGTCCGACGGCGAGGTGCTGCGCCTCGGCGGGCTCGCCCCCGATGCGCCCGGCTACGACCTGCGCGGACTGGTGGTGGGCGGCGAGGGCACGCTCGGGGTCGTGACCGAGGTGACGGTGCGCCTGATGCGCACCCCGCCGGCGGTGCGCACGATGCTGCTCGACTTCGCCAGCCTCGCCGAGGCCGGTGGCGTGGTCGGCGCCATCGTCGCCGCCGGGGTGATCCCCGCGGCGATGGAGATGATGGACCGCACGATGACCGGCGCCGTCGAGCAGTTCACCGGCGCGGGTCTCCCCCTCGACGCCGCGGCCGTGCTGCTGGTCGAGGTCGATGGCACGGCCGCGGCGGTCGCGTCGCAGTCGGCCACCATCGAGCGCGTCGGCCGTGAGGGCGGGGCGCGGGAGGTCCGGGTGGCCGCCGACGAGGCCGAGCGCGCGCTGCTGTGGAAGGCGCGCAAGAGCGCTTTCGGAGCCGTGGCGCGGGTGGCGCCGAACTACTATCTGCACGACTGCGTGGTGCCACGCACGCGTTTGGTGGAGATCCTGCGGCGGGTCGAGGCGATCGCCGCCTCACACGACCTCGTGATCATGAACGTATTCCACGCCGACGACGGCAACCTGCACCCGCTGATCGCCTTCGACCGCCGCGACCCCGAGCAGGTCGAGCGGGTGCGCCGCGCCGGGGAGGAGATCATCCACGCCTGCGTCGCCGTCGGGGGCGTGCTGTCGGGCGAGCACGGCATCGGCCTGGAGAAGCGCGACTACATGCCGCTCACCTTCAGCGCCGTCGACCTCGACGCGCAGGCGTGCGCGCGCACGGCCTTCGACCCTTCGGGGCGACTGAACCCCGCCAAGGTGCTCCCGTTGGGAAGCCGGTGCGGCGAACTGGTGCTCGACGCCGGGTCGCTCCCCGAGGGCACCTGGCTGTGACGGGCGCCGAGCTGCGCCCCGGCACCCGCGAGGAGCTGGCGGATGCGCTGGCCGCGGCCGGCGCGCGCGGGGCCGGCGGCGGCATCGAGATCGTCGGTGGCGGCACGCACACGCCGCCCGCCCCGCGCCGCGACACCGGTTCGGTGCGGCTGCGGACCGAGGGTCTCGCGCGCGTGGTCGATCACACCCCGGCCGACCTGACGGTCACCGTCGAGGGCGGCATGCCCGCGGATGACCTCGCCGCTCTGCTGGCCGGTGCCGGGCAGTGCTGGCCGCAGGCCGACACCGTGCCCGGCTCCACGGTGGGCGGCATTCTGGCCGCCGCCGCCAGCGGGCACCGGCGCCTGCGCGAGGGACCCGTCCGCGACTCGCTCCTCGAGGTCGTCGTCGCGACCGGCGACGGCCGCCTGGTCACCGGCGGGGGGCGCACCGTGAAGAACGTCAGCGGTTTCGACATCCCGCGGCTGATGGTGGGCGCGCACGGCACGCTCGGGGTGATCGTGCAGGCGACGCTGAAGCTGTGGCCGCTCCCCGAGCGGGCGGCCTGGTTCCGTCGCGAGGGCACCCCCGGCGAGCTGACGGAGGCGGCGCGCGCGCTGGTTGCCTCCCCGGCGCGCCCCGGCGCCGTGATGCTCGGCCCCGACGGCATCGACGTCGAACTGGTCGGCCCCGCCGCGGACGTGGTGGCACCCGAGGGCTTCGCCGAGCGCCCGGCACCGCCGGACCCGTTCACCGCGCCGGCGGTGATGACGGTGGGCGTCCCGCCCGCGCGGCTGGCGCTGCTGGCCGCCGCGCTGCACGGCGAGGGCCTCCGGTTCCGCGCCGCGATGGGCGTCGGCGCATGCCGTGTGGAGGTGACCGGCGACGCGGTCGCCCGCGCGGTGCGCGAGAACGCGCGGATGCTGGGAGGGCACGCGGTGCTGAGCCGCGACACCCTCGGGCTCGCGATCGACCCGTGGGGAGCGCCACCCCCCGGGATGACCCAGATGGCCCGGCTGCGGCGGGCGTTCGACCCCGCCGGCATCCTGAACCGCGGACGCCTGCCGGGCGCGTTGGATGGGGGGCGGTGATGGCGGCCGCCAACTGGAGCCCCGGGCATCCCGCCCCGGACCCGGAGGACGTGGTCAAGTGCGTGAGCTGCGGCCTGTGCCTGCCCCACTGCCCCACGTTCCGCCTCACGGGGCGCGAGACGGCCTCGCCCCGTGGGCGCATCGCGGCGATGCGCGCGGTGGAGGAGGGCGAGGCGACCGTCGATGCCGCCTTCACCAAGATGATGGACGAGTGCCTGGCCTGCCGCGCCTGCGAGGCGGCGTGCCCCAGCGGCGTGCCCTTCGGGCGCATGATCGAGGCGGCGCGGGCACAGGCCGAGCCGCGGCGCGCGCTGCCCGCGCGCACCGTGAAACGCATCGGCCTCACCGTGATCCTGCCGCGGCGACGCCTCGTGATGGCGGCCGGCTGGGCGCTCGCCCTGGCGCGCGCCCTGCGCGTCGACCGCCTCGCGCCCGCCGCCCGGCGGGCGTCCACCCCGCCCGCGAGCCTGCGCGAGTTGATGCGGCCGCTGCCGGCGGAGCGCGGAGGGGGCCCGACGGCGATGGTGCTCACCGGCTGCGTCATGGACGCCGCCTACCGGCCGGTGCAGCGCGCCACCATGGACCTGATCGCGGCGACGGGCATGCGGGCCGTGCGCCCGCGGCCCGGCGGATGCTGCGGGGCGCTCGCGATGCACTACGGGCAGCCGGAGGCGGCCCGCGCGATGGCCCGTGCGCGCATCGCCGAATGGGAGGGCGCGGACACGGTCGTCGTGAACGCCTCCGGTTGCAGCGCGCACGTGAAGGCGTACGGCGAGTTGCTGCACGACGATGCCGAGTGGGCCGAGCGCGCCGCGCGGGTGGCGGCCCGCACGGTCGATGTCATCGAGTTGAGCCCGGCCCGTGCCGCCGGCGCGCCGGCGCTGGGGCCGGTGGCCGTGCACGACGCCTGCCACCACCTGCACGCCCAGGGCATCGAGCCGCGCCCGCTGCTGCGGGCGGCCGGGGCTGAATGCGTCGAGGTGCGCGACGCCGGGCGCTGCTGCGGTGCCGCGGGGCTCTACAGCGTGCTGCAGCCCGAGCTCGCCGGGCGGCTGCGGCGCCAGAAGGCCGAGGCGATCGCCGATGCCGGCGCGCCGGTGGTGGCCGTGGCGAACCCGGGCTGCGCGATGCAGATCGCGGCCGGCCTGAGCGAGATCGGCTCCTCGGTGCGCGTGGCGCACCCGGCCGAACTGGTCACGCGAACGCCGCGGGAGCGCCGTTAGGCGACGATATCCACCGGCGCGCCCGGCGGCACCAGGCGGGCGATGCGCGCGATCGCCGGGTTGGAGAGCCGCACGCAGCCGTGGCTGACCGCCCTCCCCAGCAGCGCGGGCCGGTTCGTGCCGTGCAGTGCGACCCGCCCGTCGCCGCCGTCGAAGTCGCTCAGCTTCTGAGAATGCGCGGTCAGGCTGATGATGAACGGGCCGAAGAAACCACCGGGGCGCGGCTGGCGGACGACCTCGCTGACCGCGAACCGACCGGTCGGAGTCGGATTCGCCGCCGTGCCCACCGCGGCGGTCCACCGGGCCGCCACCCGTCCCCGCCGGTACACGGTGACCCTCCGCTCGGAGAGGTCGACCAGCACGCGAAACGGGGTCTTCGTGACGCGCACCGCAGCGGCCGGCACCCAGCCGGCGGCCGTGTTGGGGCGGCTGTTGAGAAGCACCCGGTACCACACCCCGTGCCGCACGCTGGTGGTCGCGCCCAGCACGAGGAGCGTCTCGGGGTTGCCGTTGTAGGGCGCGACGCCGGTCAGCTTCGGCAGCCGCCGCGCGCTCGCGCGGGGCGCGGTGCGCGGGTGCACCGGCACCACGATCCGCGCCCTCCACGCCTCCACCGATGTGGGACGAGCGGCGATGGGGCGGGGGGCGACCTTCTTCGCCGCCGCGGCCTCGGCCGGCCCCGCACCCGCGGGCGCGCCGGCCCAGAGAGCCGCGGCG
>JBKHVQ010000415.1:0-14639 GCA_046569985.1 Thermoleophilia bacterium
CGCAGCAAGGAGGCCGTCGCGGCCTACAACAGGGTGCAGGCCCGCCTGCGCGAGACCCTCGGCGACGAGTCCTGCCTGGACGAGCTCATGACCGGGATGAACAGCCTGTCCGGCCACTGCATCGAGGGCCTGCGGGCCGGCCTCGCGTCGATGGCCGAGGGCGACTTCCGTCCGACCGTCGAGGCCGTGACCGAACCCATCGTCCGCGACGCCGGCGTGGAGACGGGAGCGCTCGGCGACACCTTCAACAGCATGCGCGAGCGCATGGTGAGCGCGGTGACCAGCTACGGCCAGATGCGCGGCCGCGTCGGCGGGATGATCGCCGAGGTCGCCGAGGTCGCCGAGACCGTCGCCGCCGCGGGGCAGCAGCTCTCCAGCGGTGCGCAGGAGACCGGGCGCGCGATCGAGGACGTGGCCCGCTCGATGGCCGAGATGGCGGCCGGCGCGGAGCGCCAGGAGCAGATGGTGGCGCAGACGGCGGGCGTGGCCACCGAGGCCGAGCGCCTCGCCTCGGAGGCGAGCGAGGTCGCCGAGCGGGGCATGCGTCTCACCGGTGAGGTCGCCCGTATCGCCGACCAGACCAACCTGCTCGCGCTGAACGCCGCCATCGAGGCGGCACGCGCCGGTGAGGCCGGCCGCGGCTTCGCCGTGGTGGCCGACGAGGTGCGCAAGCTCGCCGAGAGCTCCGCGGGCACCGTGGGCGAGACGCGCGCCGCGTTCGACGAACTCGGACGGGCGGTGGAGGGCACAAGCGGGCACGTGGAGGGGCTCGCCTCCGCGACCCGCGAGGTGGCCGAGGTGAGCCGCGAGGCGCGTGCCCTCACCGAGAGCGTGTCGGCCGCGGCTCAGCAGACCGCCGCGTCGACAGAGGAGGTCGCCGCATCGGCGGAGACCCTCGTCGAGAGCGCCGAGCGGCTGTCGGGCATGATCGCCCGCTTCACGATCGAGTAGCACTGGGCGCCCGGGGGCCGTCGCTCAGGCGGCCCCCGGGGGATGCCCCGCGTACCGGCTCCGCCATGCGGGGCCCAGATGCAGCAGGGGCCCGTTGACGCGCAGCCACGCGCGGGCCTCGTCGGTGGCGGGGTCGACCTCGCGCAGAAGGGCGTGGAAGGCCGGCGAGTGGTCGAGGTGGCGCAGGTGGCACACCTCGTGGGCCACGACATGTGACGCGATCGCGGATGGCGCCAGCAGCAGACGCCACGAGAAGCTGAGGCGCCCCGACGCGCTGCAGCTCCCCCAGCGTCCGCGCGGGTCGCGCACCGATACGCCGGCGACGCGCAGCCCGATGGCGCCGGCAAGATCCTGAGCCATCGCGCCCAGCGTGCGGCGCGCATGCGACCGGTACCAGGCCTCGACGGCCGGCCCGGCGTCGACGCCATGCGGAAGCCGGACCGTCAGGTGGGTGGCGTCCGCCCGCACGCCGGCCCGCGTCCCCGGCACCAGCCGCAGCACCCTGTGCCCGTCGAGCAGCGCGACCCGGTCGCCGTCGGCCAGCGGGGCCGCCGCGGCGGCGCCGGTCGCCTGGCGGGCGATCCAGTCGGCGCTGGCGGAGAGGAAGGCCGCGATGTCGCGTTCCGCGGTGCGCTCGGGGACCGTGAGGCGCAGCTCACCCTCCCGCAGGCGCAGGGTGAGCCGCCGCGCCCGCGGGTGCCGCACGATCAGGCAGGGGACCGCGCCGGCCGGGGTCTGGACCATGCGGCGCGGACGGCGCTGGAAGCGGGCGCGGTCGGACACCGGGCAAGACTAGGTCACGGGGCGGATGGGAGACTGTCGGCCGATGGCTTGGCTGGACATCTCCACCCCGATCCGCGACGGCATGGCCGTCTATCCCGGCGACCCGCCGGTCGTCGTGACGCGGGCCCTCGCGATGGCCCGCGGCGACATGGCCGATGTCACCGCCCTGTCGATGGGCGCCCACGTCGGCACCCACGTCGACGCGCCCGCCCATGCGCTCCCCGGCGGCCCCGGGGTTGAGGCGGTCCCGATCGACGCGATGATCGGTGACGCGATCGTGGTGGACGTCCCGGCCGACGCGGTGGTCGACGCCGGGCTGCTGCGGCGGGCGGCTCTGGCGCCGCACTGCCGGCGGGTGCTCCTGCGCACCGGGGCGAGCGGAGGCGATCCGGCCTCCGAGGGGGCTCCCCTGAGCATTGACGGCGCCCGGTACCTGCTCCAGCGGGGCATCGTCCTGGTGGGCACCGACACGATGTCGGTGGCCCCGGCGGATGATCCGATGCCGGTCCACCGGCTGCTGCTCGGCGCGGGCGTGGTGATCGTGGAGGGGCTGCGTCTCGCGGCGGCCCGGTCCGGCCCGTGCCGCCTGATCTGCCTCCCGCTCCTCGTTGCGGGGGCCGATGGCGCCCCCGCGCGCGCTGTCATCGAGCAGGCGGACCCCCCCGTATGACCGACTCGCTTCGCGCGTTCGCCGACGCCGTCGAGGCGTTCGCGGAACGGGTCGCCGCCGTCGACTGGCGCCTCCTGCTCATCGCCGCCGCCTTCGGGGTCATGAACCTCGCCCTGCGGTCACGCGGCTGGCAGAACATCCTGCGCGCCGCCCTCCCGGGCAGCCGCGTGCGCTACCTCAGCGCGTTCGGGGCGTACTGCGGCGGGGTCGGCGTGAACGCCGTCATTCCCGCCCGTGTCGGGGACCTGGTGAAGATCCTCCTGATCCGCCGCGGGGTCCCCGAGGCTCCCTATCCGCTGCTGGTCGGCAGCCTGGTCGCGGAGACGGTCTTCGACATGGCCGCCGCGGCGTTCCTCATCGCGTGGGTGCTGTGGGCGGGGGTGCTGCCCGGCGTGCGCCTGCCCGAGATCCCCGCCTTCGACCTGTCGCTGGCCTTCCGGTACCCGTGGGTGACGCTGGCGATCGTGGCGGTGCTGGCGCTGGTCGCGCTGTATGCGACGCGCAGGATCCGCCGGTTCTGGCAGGAGTTCGGTCAGGGCGTCGCGGTGCTCAGGACCCCGCTGCGCTACCTGCGGACCGTCGCCGCGTGGCAGGCCCTCGGCTGGTGCTGCCGAGTGGGCGGGGCATACTTCTTCCTGGGCGCGTTCGGGCTCCCCCAGACGCTGCGCAACGCCCTGATCGTGCTCGTCGCCGGCAGCCTGGGTGGCCTGTTCCCGGCGACGCCCGCCGGGGTGGGCCCCAAGCAGGCGCTGGTCGTCGTGATGCTGGCCGGAGAGGCGGGGCGCAGCGCCGTGCTCGCATTCAGCGCGGGCATGGAACTGACCCTGGTCGTCGTGAACGTGGTGCTGGGACTCGTCTGCATCGCCGTGATGATGCGGACCCTCAGGATCCGGCGTGTGATCGGTCGCGCCCGGGGGCAGGAACCCGGGGCGGGCGGTGCGTCAGCCGCCCCCGGACCCGACGGATGAGGGGACGCCGGCGACGGGCCCGATGTGCTGCAGGTCGGCGCGGGAGAGGGTGCCCACCGGACGGCCCCCGTCGACCACCAGCGCCCTTCCCTCCGGGGAGGCGTGCGGCGCGGCGAGCGCCGTCACGATGTCGTCGTGCGGCGTGAGGGTCGCGATGGCGGCCCGCGGCAGCATGTGCTGGGACACGAGGTCCTCGAGCCATCCGGCTCCCTCGCGGGTGGCGAAGTCGCCCAGCAGCAGCAGCCCCACCGGCCTGCCGTCCTCCACGACCGGGTAGGCGTCGGCGGGCGGCGGCCACCCCTCGCGTTCCACGAGCACCGCCAGGGTGTCGTCCGCGTCCACCGGGGCGGGCGCCGGCCGCATGAGGTCCGCCACGCCCGGCAGGGCCGCCGCGCGCTCGGCCATCAGCAGCTCCGAGCGGGCCGCCTGCAGCAGGAACCAGGCGACGAAGGCGAGCCACAGTCCGCCGATGCCCCCGGCCAGGACGGTGACGCCCAGGCCGAAGCCGATCAGGAGCACCGCGATCACCTGGGCCACCCTGGCGCTCACGCGCGTGGCGGTGCGGTAGTCCCCGCGGGCCCGCCAGATGAGCGCGCGGAGGATGCGCCCGCCGTCGAGGGGCAGCGCGGGCAGCAGGTTGAAGACCAGCAGGGCGACGTTGATGATCGCGAGCCAGCCCAGGACGCCCGCCGCGCTCTCCGGCATGCCGGGCACGAGCCACAGCCCGAGGAAGGCGGCGGAGAGCACCGCCGACACCGCGGGCCCGGCCGCGGCGATGCGCAACTCGGCGTTCGCCGACGGGAAACCGCCGCTGAAGGCGGCGACCCCGCCGAAGAGCCACAGGGTGACGCCCTCGATCTGCATGCCGTCGCTGCGCGCCTGCACCGCATGCCCCAGCTCATGCAGGATGATCGAGGCGAAAAACGCCAGCGACGCCACGACCGCCATGAGGAAGTGGGCGTTGTCGGAGAGACCGGGGTTCGTCTCGGGGAAGACCTCGGTGGCCAGCAGCCACATGATCAGCCCCAGCAGGAGGAGCACGCTCCAGTTCACGCCGAGGCGGACACCCCAGACCGTTCCGAGGGAGTACGTGCTCTTCATGTATGGAGTGTAGGCCGAACGGGGGGCGGTGGCCCGCGCGGGCGTCCCGGCGCTCAGCCCGCCGCCGGCTGCCACGGGTCCGAGAGTTCCAGCAGCGCCGAGCAGACCCGGCTGACCGGGACGGGGACGCCGAGGCGCCGCCCGTGGCGCACCACCGCGCCGATCAGGGCGTCGCGCTCCAGCCGCCGGCCCTGCTCGAGGTCGAAGAGGGTCGACGACCCTCCGCCCGCGGGCAGCCGGCGCCGCGCGTCGGCGAGATAGCGCTCGGCCGCGTCGGGCGGCACCTCGACCCCCGCGGCCCGGGCCACGGCGACCACCTCCCGTCCGATGCGGCGCATGAGCTCCACCGCGTCCTCGTTGGCGAAGAGCCTCCCGACCCGCGCGCGGCCGAGGGCGGTGACGGTGTTCAGCGACGCGTTGGCCACGAGCTTGGTCCACAGGGCCGGCCGCGGGTCGTCCATCGCGCGCACCGGGACCCCTGTCGCCGCGCCGATGGCCCGCAGGTGCTCGGAGAGGACCCCCGGTCCGCCGCCGGCGAGGAGGTCCCGCAGGTCGCCCGTGTCGGGGTTCCGGCTGGGGCGGCGGACAACCATGCCGGGGGCGGTGCGCTGGTAGCCGAGGTAGACGGCGACGCCGCCCACCGGGCGGCCGGGCAGCGCCGCCTCGAGCACGGTGGTGTTGTCGACCCCGTTCTGCAGCGACAGGACCGCGGTGCCCGGGGCGACGACCGGCGCCAGGCTCGCGCCGAGGCCGGCGGTGTCGAAGGACTTGACGGCGACGATCACGAGGCCGGGCGGGGCGGCCCGCGACGGGTCCTCCACGACGTCGAGGCGCACCGAGAACTCCTCGTCGCCGTCACGCACCCGCAGGGGCCCCTCGCGCAGGGCGCGGGCGGTGTCGCCTCGGGCGAGCACCTGCACGGGGCGCCCGGCGCGGGCGAGGCGGGCGGCGATGAAACCCCCGATGGCGCCGGGGCCGGCGACCAGGGTGGGCATCGCCGCGGCGCGCGTCACAGGTCGAGGCCGAGCTGGCCGGTGGCCGCGTCCGGCGCTCCTGCGGCGGGCGCCGGCGCCCGCGGCCCGGGTTCGGCGTCGGCGGCCGCCTGCTGGGCCAGCCGGTCGGCGCGCTCGTTGGCCTCGTGGCCGGCGTGGCCGCGCACCAGGATCGGGCGCACCGCCCGGTGGCGGCGCAGCTCCACGATCATGCGCTCCCAGAGGTCGCGGTTCGCGACCGGCTGCTTGGACGCGGTGCGCCACCCGCGCCGCTGCCAGCCGTCGAGCCAGCCCTTCAGGATCGCGTTGGCGACATACGACGAATCGGTGATCAGATCGACGAGCGCGCCCTCGGGGGCCTCGCGCAGCCCCTCGAGTGCCGCGGTCAGTTCCATGCGGTTGTTGGTGGTCGGGATCTCCCCGCCGGTCAGGACCGTTTCCCGTCCGTCGGGCGCCGTCAGGATGGCGGCCCATCCGCCGCGCGCCGCGTCGGTCCCGTTGCCGGAGCAGGCTCCGTCCGTGACCAGCGTGTAGCTCTCGTCGCTCATGGGCGCACGATAGAGGAGCGGGAGAGCGGTGCGGGCCGGACGCCCGCGGGCCGGCCGCGACCCGGGCGACATCCGGCACACGTCGCGCGCGTGACGCGCGGGCGCCCCCGGCAGTCTCGGCCCATGCTCATCGTCTCCCCGGGGTGGCTCGCCCCGGCGATCGCCGGGATGCTCGGCCTGGGCTTCGGCATCTTCGCCGCCGCGGTCGTCGATCGCTGGCCCCGCGGCGAGCCGGTGCTCCGGTCGCGGCAGCGACGCGGCGGGTGCACGGGACCGCTCATCGCATCGGCCTGCGCCGCGACGGCGGCGGCGGTCGTGGCGTTCCTCGAGGTCACCTGGGAGGCACTCGCCGTCGCCGCGCTTGCCCTCACCCTCATCCCGGTGGTCGTCGTCGACCTGCGCCACCGGCTGATCCCGGACCTCCTCGTCGTGCCGGCGACCGCGGTCGCCCTGCCGGCGGCGGCTCTCGCCGACCCGGCGGCATGGTGGCTCCCGGTGGTCTGCGCGCTCGGCTCCGGCGGCTTCATGCTCGCCCTCTGGATCATCCATCCACCCGGGATGGGATTGGGCGATGTCAAGCTCGCCGCGCTCATGGGGGCGGCTCTGGGCCCGTCGGTGATCCCCGCGCTGGCGGTCGCCTTCGGCGGGGGAACCCTCCTCGGCCTCGCCCTGCTGGCGCGCATGGGGCTGCGGGCGCGCGCGGTCGCGGTGCCGTTCGGGCCATTCCTCGCCGCCGGGGCGCTCGCGGCCCTCTGGGCGGGGCAGCCGATGCTCGACTGGTACGCCGCCACGCTGGTGTGATCCGGCCCGGCGGGGTGTCCACGCTCGGCAACAAGATCGGCCCGAGTTCTCTAGACTGCCGAACCCGTGGCCCTGACCTATCGCACAGCCGGGGAGTCTCACGGCCCGGCGCTCTTCGCGATGGTCGAAGGCCTGCCGGCCGGTCTCCCGCTCACCCCCGCGGACCTCGACACCGATCTCGCCCGTCGCCAGCTCGGATACGGCCGCGGCGGCCGGATGAAGATCGAGACCGACCGGGCCGAGGTGAAGAGCGGCCTGCGCCACGGCCGCACGATCGGCAGCCCGCTGACGATGGAGATCGTCAACCGCGACTTCGCCAACTGGGCGGCCGACCGCATGTCGGTGTGGGCGCTCGAGGAGGGCGTCGCCGTCGACCCCATCACGCTGCCGCGACCGGGTCACGCCGACCTGGCGGGCATGCTGAAGTACGGCAGCGACGACCTGCGCCCGATCCTCGAGCGCGCCAGCGCCCGCGAGACCGCCGCGCGGGTGGCCGCCGGCGGGGTCGCCAAGGCGCTGCTGCGCCGGTACGGGATGGAGGTGCGCAGCCACGTCACGGTGATCGGCGGGGTGGAAGCCCCCGAGCGCCCGGATCTCGCGCTGGCCGATTTCGAGGGCGTGGACGAGAGCCCGGTGCGGTGCCTCGACGCCGACGCGTCCGAGCGGATGCGCGCGGAGATCAAGGCGGCCGGCCAAGACCACGACACCGTCGGCGGCATCTTCGAGGTCTGGGTCTTCGACCCGCTGCCGGGGCTCGGCTCCCACATGACCGGCGACGTGCGACTCGACGGGCGGCTGGCCCAGGCGCTGATCGGCATCCAGGCCATCAAGGGCGTCGAGATCGGGGCCGGCTTCGAACTCGGGCGCATCCGTGGCAGCGCGGCTCACGACGAGATCTTCCACACCCCCGGACGCGGATACCACCGCCGGACCAACCGCTCGGGCGGCATCGAGGGTGGCATGACCCACGGGGCCCCCGTGGTGGTGCGCGCGGTGATGAAGCCGATCAGCACGCTGTCGCGTCCGCTGCACTCCGTGGACGTGGTCACTAAGGAGCCGCGCAAGGCCCACAAGGAGCGCTCGGACATCTGCGCCGTCCCGGCCGCGGCGGTGGTCGCCGAGGCCGCCGTCGCCTTCACGCTCGCACAAGCCGTCATCGACAAGTTCGGCGGTGACTCCATCGCCCATCTCGACGGGGCGGTGGCCCGCTACCGGGCCGAGATCGCCGGCTAGACCTCCGCCGTGCGCTGGCTCGTGCTCACCGGATACATGGGGGCGGGGAAGACCTCCGTCGGCCGCCGCGTGGCCACGCGGCTGGAGCGCCCGTTCGTGGACGCCGACGCGGCCATCGAAGAGCATGCGGGGATGGCGATCGCCGAGATCTTCCCCAAGAAGGGCGAGGTCTGGTTCCGCCGCACCGAGGAGGCCGTGATCCGCGAGATCCTGCGCGGCGAGCCCGGCGTGCTCGCCCTCGGCGGCGGCGCGCTCCAGAGCGCCAAGACGCGCGCCCTCGTCCACCGCGACGCCGATGTCGTGTGGCTGCGGGCGAGCCCCGAGGTCTCCTGGCGGCGCGTCAGCGGATCCGACCGACCGCTCGCGGTCGACCGCGAGCGGTTCGTGCGCCGCGCGCAGGCGCGCGAGGCCGGCTACCGCGAGGCGGCCCACCTGGAGGTCGACGCCGACCAGCCGCTCGAGGACATCGTCAACCGCGTGGTGGGCTGGGCGCTGCGCGCCACCGGCGGCGCGTCGTGACCCACGAGGCGGGGGCGCCGGTGGCTGAACCGATCCGGGCACGCATCGGCGCCGCCGAATTCGACATCCACCTCGGGGCCGGCCTGCTCAACACGCTCGGCGAGCTGTGGGCGCCGCTGGCCGCCGGCTCGAAGGTGCTGCTGGTCAGCGACACCAACCTGGCGGCCCACGCCGCGCGCGCCGCCGGCGCTCTGGAGCGGGCGGGCCTCGCGGTGATCCCCGCCACGGTGGCCCCCGGGGAGACATCGAAGACCCTCGCGGAGGTCGAGCGCCTCAGCCGCCTGGCGGCCGCCGCCGGCCTGCGCCGCGCGGATGCCGTCGTGGCTCTGGGCGGCGGAGTGGTCGGCGACCTGGCCGGCTTCGTCGCCGCGTCGTACCAGCGCGGCGTGCGCCTGGTGCATGTCCCGACGACGCTCCTGGCGATGGTCGACTCGGCCATCGGCGGGAAGACCGGGGTCGACATCCCCGAGGGCAAGAACTACGTCGGCGCCATCTGGCAGCCCGAGATGGTCGTCATGGACATGGAGACCCTCCGCACCCTGCCCGCCCGCGAGCTGTCCTGCGGCTTCGCCGAGGTGATCAAGTACGGCCTCCTGGACGGCACGCCGCTCTTCGAGCGCGTCGAGGCGTGGCCGGAGCTTCCCGGTCCGGGGGACGAGCTCGCGGAACTGATCCGCCTCTGCATCGAGCACAAGCTGAGGGTTGTGGCCGCCGACGAGCGGGACCTCGGCATACGGGCGTCCCTCAACCTCGGCCACACGGTCGGGCACGGCATCGAGGCCGCCGCGGGCTACGACCGCTACCGCCACGGGGAGGCGATCTCGCTGGGCCTGCTGGCCGCGCTGCGCATCGCCGAGCGCGAGTGCGGTCTCGACCCCGCCTGGAGGGAACGCACCCGGACGGTGATCGCCCGGCATCACCTTCCCGTGACGCTTGACCCCGCCGTGCCGACCGACGCCATCGTCGCGGCGATGGGCCGCGACAAGAAGGCGTCCGCCGGCGGTCTCAACATGGTCGGTGTCGGCGCCCCGGGTGATGTGCGCCTGGGGGTCAACCCGGACCCGGGCGACGTGGTCGCCGCCATCGAGGAGCTGAGGCAATGAGCCTGCGCGTCGCCCTGCTGCACGGCCCGAACCTGAACATGCTGGGGCGCCGCCCGTCGCAGCACTACGGCACCCTCAACCTGCACGAACTCGAGGACCGCGTGCGCGGATGGGGCACCGAGCGCGGCATGGACGTTGCCTGCTTCCAGACCAACCACGAGGGCGCGTTCCTGGAGCACGTGCACGGCCTGGCCGGCGCGGTCGACGGGGCCGTCGTCAACCCGGGCGCCTGGACCCACTACCAGTGGTCGATCCGCGACGCGCTCGAGTTGCTCGACGCGCCGTTCGTTGAGGTCCACCTCTCGGACGTCGAGGCCCGCGAGCCGCACCGGCGCGTCTCGGTGGTGCGCGACATCGCGTCCGCGGCGATCTGGGGCAAGGGGCCCGGCGGATACCGCGAGGCCCTCGACCACCTGGTGTCGGTGCTCACGTGAACGCCCACGCCCGGCGCATCGCGGCCCTGCGTGAGCGCATGCGCACCGAGGGCCTGGCGGCGCTGGTCGTCAGCCAGGGCGCCAACGTGCGCTACCTCACGGGCTATGTCGGCAGCAACGGCACCGCCGTCGTCGGCCACGAGGGCGCGGTGCTGCTGACCGACTCGCGCTACGCCGTGAGCGCCCGCGAGCAGGTGAGCGGCGCGGAGGTCGTGATCGGCTCACGCGACCTCCTGGCCGACATCGCGGCCGCCGCGCGCACGCACGCCGGTGACGGTCCCGTCGGGGTCGAGGCCGACACCGTCACCCTCGGCTGGCACGAGCGCTTCTGCGCCCGCGCCGGCGGCGCCGATGTGCGTCCCGTGCGCGGCCTCGTCGAGGACCTGCGCATCGTCAAGGACGCCGGCGAGGTGGCGACCATGCGACGCGCGGCGGCGGTCGCCGACGAGGCCCTCGGCGCCGTGCTGGGCGCCGGCATCGTCGGGCGCACCGAGCGGCAGGTCGCCCTCGACCTGTACGCGGCCATGCTCGACCGCGGGGCGCAGGACATCAGCTTCCCGACCATCGTGGCCGCGGGACCGCGCGGCGCGCGGCCGCACGCCGTGCCGGGGGCCGAGCCGATCCCGGCCGGGACGCTGGTGGTCATCAACATGGGCGCGATCGTGGACGGCTACTGCTCGGACATGACCCGCACCGTGGCCACGGGGCCGCTGCCGGCACCCATGGAGGAGATCTACCGCGTCTGCCTCGACGCTCAGCGCGCCGCGCTCGCCGCGGCGCGACCGGGCATCACCGGCGGTGAACTCGACGCCGTCGCCCGCGACGCGATCACCGCGGCCGGCCATGGGGAGCACTTCGGCCACGGGCTCGGGCACGGCGTCGGGCTGGAGATCCACGAGGCCCCCGGCGTGCGCCCGGGTGCCGAGCGGGTGCTGGAGGCCGGCATGGCGATCACGATCGAGCCGGGCATCTACATCGAGGGGCTGGCCGGGGTGCGCATCGAGGACCTCGTGATCCTCAGCGGCGACGGCCACGACATCATCAGCGCCACCCCGAAGGAACTGACGGTGGTGGCGTGAGCGTGAACAACCGGGGGGAGCGATGGCGATCACCACGAACGACCTGAAGAACGGCTACGTGCTGGACCTCGAAGGCGACCTGGTGTCGGTCGTCTCCTTCCAGCACGTGAAGCCCGGCAAGGGCGGAGCCTTCGTCCGCACGAAGCTCAAGAACATGAAGACCGGGGCGGTCATCGAGCGCACGTTCCGCGCGGGCGAGAAGGTCGAGCGCGTCACCACCGAGACACGCGAGATGCAGTTCCTCTACCGCGACGGCGACGAACTCCACCTGATGGACAACTCCACCTACGAGCAGATGGCCGTCCCGGCCGCCAGCGTCGACAACGACGACCTCCTGGCGCCGAACACCGACGTGACGGTGCTCTTCGTGCGCGACAGCCCGATCCGCATCGACCTGCCGACCTTCGTGGAGTTGACGGTCGCCCGCACCGCCCCGGGTGTGAAGGGCGACACGGTCTCCAACGTGATGAAGCCCGCCGAGCTCGAGACCGGTGCCACGGTGGACGTCCCGCTCTTCGTGAACGAGGGCGATCGGCTAAAGATCGACACCCGCACGCGCGAGTACTCGGCCCGCGCATAGCGGGTAGCCTGCCCTCGCACCGTCCCGAAGGGAGCCCTGTGACACCGGTACCGGACACCGTCGGCTACGTCGACGCAACCCTGCGCGACCTCGCCCCCTTCCCGTGGGGCACCGCCGTGGGAGCGGACGACCTCGCCGCCGCCGCCTCCGCGCTCGCGGGCGCCGGTGCCCGGGTGCTCGAGGCGATCGACGCCCGATGCGCCCATGCCGCCCTGGACGCCCGCAGCGAGAGCCCCTGGGACCGGCTGCGCGCCGTGCTGCGCGAGGCCGGCTCGACCCCCGTCGGCATCGTCGCCGGCGGCCGCAACCTCTGGGGCGAGCGGACGGTCGGCGGCGATGTCGTGCGCCGCTTCGCGCTGTGCGCCCACGACAGCGGCGTCGCGCGCGTCCGGGGGACCGACCCGCTCAACGACCCCGAGGCGCTCGCGCCGCTGGCCCAGGCCTGCGCCGAGTCCGGCCTGGCGTTCGTGCCCACCCTCATCGTCGGGCCGTATCCGGCCTCGGTGGACACGCGCTGGGTCGAGGAGGCCCGCCTCCTGGCGGCCCTGCCGGGCACCACCGCCCTGTGCCTCTCCGATGGCGCCGGCTACATCTCGCCGGCGGCCCTGGGCACCCTGGTTCGTGAGGTCGGCGAGGCGACGGGCCTGCCGGTCGAGGTCCAGGTGCAGGCGCCCGGTGGGCTCTCGCCGCTGTCGGCGATGGCCGCCGTCGCGGCCGGCGCGGCGTCGGTGCAGGCCTCGGCGGGCCCGGTCGCGCTCGTCTCGGCGCGCCCCTCCGCCGAGACCCTGCGCGCGGCGCTGCTCGGCGGCGCCCGTCACCTCGGCTGCGACGCCGCCGGGCTCGACCGCGCGGCGCGCATCGTCGGCCCGATGGTGCCGTCCGATCGGCTGCGCCAGGCCGCGGCCGCGGTGTTCGGGCCGGCCGTCGCCGTCCCGCCCGCACTCGAGCACGGCCTGATCTCGCGACTCGGGCGCCTGGGGCTGTCGCGCAGCCTCGTGGCGGTCGCGTCCGAGTCGGCCGCCGTCGCGCGCGATGTCGGTGGGGCCACCCTCGGCTACCCGCTCGGCAGCGCCATCCTGGCGCAGGCCGCGCGCCATGTCATCGAGGGCCGTCGCTGGGCCGGCATCGAGGAGGAGTTGGTCCCCGTGGCCCTCGGCCGGGCCGGTCGCCTGCGCGGGCCGGTCTCGGACGAGGCGCTCGACGCCGCGCGCGCCGCCGACCCAGGGGAGGCCCCGCTGCGGGACCTCGCCGCGGTCACCGCGGAGGCCCCCACCGGCCTCAGCGACGAGGACCTGGTGCTGTGGGCGATGTTCGGCGAGGCCACCGAGCACCTGGTGGCGCGACGCCGCTCGCTCGGCGCGGAGGCCGCCCGCCGCCCGGGGCAGCCGGCGATCGACCGCGACCTGCTCGACTCACTGGTCAACGCCGTCGAGGCGTCCGACGAGACCGAGATCAGCGTCGAGGTCTCGGGCGCCCGGGTGACGGTGCGCCGCGCCGCGCCCGTCGTGCCGATCGAGGGCGCCGGCACCGCGGAGCCCGGGGTGCCCACCGAGGCCGACGACGGCGTCGTGCGCGTCGTCAGCCCGATGGTCGGCACCTTCTACCGGCGCCCGTCGCCGGACGACCCGCCGTTCGTCGAGGAGGGGCAGAGGGTCGCCCCGGGCGACACGCTCTGCCTGATCGAGGCGATGAAGCTCTTCAACGAGATCGTCGCGGAGGAGCCCGGCATCGTCCGCAAGGTGCTGCTGGAGGACTCGGCGCCCGCCGAGTACGGGCAGCTCCTGTTCCTGATCGAGCCGCTGGCGGGCTCGTGAAGCTCCTGGTCGCCAACCGCGGCGAGATCGCGGTACGCATCATCCGCACCGCTCGTGACATGGGCATCCCCACCGTCGCCGTGTACTCCACGGCCGACGCCGAGACGCTGGCGGTCGACCTGGCCGACGAGGCCGTATGCATCGGCCCGCCGGCCGCCCGCGACTCGTACCTGAACATCTCCAACGTGCTCGCCGCCGCGGAGATCACGGACTGCACGGCGGTCCACCCCGGGTACGGCTTCCTCGCGGAGAACGCCGGCTTCGCGCGGGCATGCGCCGAGGAGGGCCTCGTCTTCGTCGGGCCGCACCCCTCGGTGATGGACCGGATGGGCGACAAGATCGCGGCGAAGGCCGCGGCGCGGGAGGCGGGCCTGCCGGTGCTGGATGGCTCCGACGGTCCCGTGAAGGATGTCGCGGCCGCCAAGGAGGCCGCGTCGCGCGCCGGCTATCCGATACTGCTGAAGGCGGCCGCCGGCGGCGGCGGCAAGGGCATGCGTCGCGTCGAGCGCCCCGAGGAGCTGGCCGGCGCGTTCGAGGTCGCCCAGCGTGAGGCCGAGGCGGCGTTCAACGACGGCGGGCTCTACGTGGAACGGCTGCTCGAGGGCGCCCGCCACGTGGAGATCCAGGTCATGGCCGACGGCCAGGGCGGCGGCCTGGTGTGCGGCGACCGCGACTGCTCGATCCAGCGCCGCCACCAGAAGCTGGTTGAGGAGGCTCCCGCCCCGCACCTGCCCCAGGCGACGCGCGACGCGATGCACGAGGCGGCCCTGCGGGCGATCCGCGCGTGGGGCTACAGGAGCGCGGGCACGCTGGAGTTCCTCGTCGACGATGCCGGCAACTTCTTCTTCCTTGAGCTGAACGCGCGTCTGCAGGTGGAGCACCCGGTCACCGAGCTGGTCACCGGCCTCGACCTCGTGGCCGAGCAGCTCGAGGTCGCCCAGGGCGGGTTGCTCAGCCGCACCGGGCGCCTCGACGCCAACGGCGCCAGCATCGAGTGCCGCATCAACGCCGAGGACCCCTCGCACGACTTCCGGCCGGGGGCCGGCCGGCTGCGCGACTTCCG
>JBKHVQ010000416.1:0-1678 GCA_046569985.1 Thermoleophilia bacterium
CCGACGTCGAGCACCGTCACCGCGGGAGCCTGCGGCCAGGCGGTCACGGGGGTGCGCGGCCAGAGTGCCCAGGCGGCGGCGACCGCGGCACCCAGGCAGAGGAGGCCCGCCCGCATCCGCGGCCCGCCGCGATCGCGGCCCGCCCCCGCCCGCGACGCGCCGGCGAACGCGAGGGGCGCGATCGCCAGCGCGATCAGGGCGGGCACCGCGGCGCCGGGCACGGCCACGGTCGCCCCGGGCAGCGCCGAGGCGGCGCGGGAGATCGCCAGCAGGAGGTCGGCGCCCAGTCCGGCGGCCGCGGCGAGTGCGAGCCCGGCCGGCGCGGATACCGCTCCCGCGGCGAGGGCGGCGAGCGCCGTGACGACGATCGGCGCGGCCAGGGGGACGGCGACCATGTTCACCAGCACGCCCACCAGCGAGAGGCGCCCGAAGTGGGCCGCGACGATCGGCGCCGTCGCGAGGCCCGCGGCGAGGGACATCGCCGCGAGCTCCGCGACGCGCGCCGCCATCCACGGGCGCAGCCGACGGGCGATCGGCGGCGCGATCGCGAACAGGCCGACGACGGCTCCGAACGAGAGCTGGAGGCCGGGGTCCCAGAGGCTGCGCGGCTGCCAGGCGAGGAGCATCGCCAGACCGCCGAGCAGGAGCATCCACCGGTCGCGTGCCGAGGAGCGCAGCTCCCCGATCAGCGCGAGCGCGCCGACGGTGCCGGCGCGGGCGACCGACGCACCTCCGTCGCAGGCCAGGCAGTACGCGATCATCACGATGCCTGCCACGGCGACGGACGGCCGGTGCGACAACCCGAGGGCCCGCAGCAGCACGAGCACCGACAGCGCCACCACGGTCACGTTCTGGCCCGAGACGGCGAGCAGGTGCCAGATGCCGGCGTCGCGGAACGCCTCCGCCGCCTCCTGCGACAGCTGCGACCCCCCGCCGAGCGCCATGCCGCGCACCAGGGCGGCGGTGTCGCCCTTCAGGCCGGCGCCGGCGTTGCGGCTCGCCCACATGCGCCATCGGTCGCGCAGGCCGCGGGCGCCGCCCCGGCGCCCGGCGGGTCTCGCGGTGACCGCGCCGAGCCGCGCGGAGATACCCTGCCGGGCGAGCCAGCGGGTCCACCACGCCGGCGACGCGCGCGTGGCCGCGGGGCGCAGGCGTCCGGCGACCCGCAGCCGCGTGCCGACATCGGGGGCGGCCCGGGCGGGGCCGAGGCTCAGCAGCAGCCGTGTGCCGGCCGCGACCGGCGCCGTGCCCTCGCCGCCGAGGTGTTCGACCACCGCGCGCAGGCGGTGCCCGCCGCGGGCGTCCGGAACCGCGGGCGTGTCCGCGACGATCGTGCCGGTGACCCAGCCCGCGGGCCCGGCGGGGCGGGGGTCGGTGGCCGCCAGCCGGGCGCCGCCCCAGGCGACCCCGGCAAAAAGGCACAGGAGGCCCAGCGCGCAGACGGCGCCGCGCGCATCGCGGCGGGCGACGAGCGCGCAGGCGGCGACTCCCGTGACGGCGACGGCCGCGCCCGCCCACGGGGCGGCGTCGCCGGCGGCGAGGGCGCAGGCCAGTCCCGCGCAGAACGCGCCGAGCAGGCCGTGGGGCGCCAGGCGCATCGTGACGGGCGCGCGTGGGGATCCGGCCATGCGCCGAGGCTATGTGCGCTGCTGTGGCGCCTCCGGCGCGTTCCGTGACG
>JBKHVQ010000417.1:0-15633 GCA_046569985.1 Thermoleophilia bacterium
ACAGCAGGTCGGAGAGGCGATTGAGGTAACGCAGAGCCTCGGGCCCGGCGGGCTCGATGTCGGCGAGCGCGACGGCGGAGCGCTCGGCGCGACGGCACACCGCCCGCGCGTGATGGAGGGCCGCCGCCCCCGCGCTGCCGGCGGGCAGGACGAAGCTGCTCAACGGCTCCAGGCCGGCATTGATCTCATCGCACCAGCGCTCGAGGCGCTGGA
Source organism: Thermoleophilia bacterium (assembly GCA_046569985.1). Lineage (GTDB taxonomy): Bacteria > Actinomycetota > Thermoleophilia > Miltoncostaeales > Miltoncostaeaceae > JAVJSF01. The sequence goes on from JBKHVQ010000417.1 coordinate 214, forward strand.
CCTGGGAGGGGACGATCCGAAGGCGCTCGTCGCCCTCCGGGCCGTGCGGCCTGCAGAGGTCCGCCCCGAGGTCGAAGAGGTCGTTCTGGATCGATGACAGCCGCCGGTCGGTCAGCTCGTCGAGCCCCTGAGCACGCGCGACGCCGATGACGCTGTTGAGCTCGTCGACATCGCCGAAGGCGACCACCCGTGGGTTGGTCTTCCGGGTGCGGCTCATGTCACCCAGGTGCGTGTCGCCCGTGTCGCCCTGGCGGGTGTAGATGCGCGTCAGCCGGACCATGCGGTGAGATTACCGGGCCGAAGGCCCGGCCACACTCAGGGGCGGGGCGCGCCCGAGACGTTGAGCGTGAAGTAGATCAACCCGTTGCAGTCGCCGGCGGCGCCGACGCCGATGCTGCGCCACCGCGCGCCGAGCATGTTCCGGCGGTGCGGCGGACTCTCGAGCATTCCGACGAAGGCGGACCACGTCGTCGGGGCCATGGCGAGGTTCTGCGCCCCCGGGGCGCGGCGCGCCCAGCTGAGGCCGCCGTGCCGGAAGGGCGCCCCCCGCGCGAGCAGGCGGCTGGTGGAGCGCGCGCGGGCGCGCAGACGAGGCGACGTGCGCAACGGCCGCAGCCCCGCCGCCCGGCGCTCGGCGTTGACGAACGCGACCATCCGGCCCTCCGCCGACGGACCCGGGTTACCGGGCACGCACGACGCGGCCTGCGCGGGGGACCCGCCGGCCGCGATCACGGCAAGGCCGGCCAGAACGACGGATGCGATGGCGGTTCCGGAGACGGGGCACGTCCCCGGAGCGGCCCCTCGCACAGAGGGACGTCGAAGCACGGCGGCAGACTCTCAACCGGCGCCCTCGCGCACAAGACCGGCTGTCGGCTCGCAACAGGCGCGCGCGTTGCAGATGTCGGCGCCGCTCAGGCCGGGTTGCGCGCGCCCCATTCGTGAACGAACCGGATGGCCGCCTCTCGGGTCGTGACCGTCCCCACCAGCTGCTCCTCACGCAGCTGGTCGATAGCAACGGCCAGCCATGGACCCGGGGGGCGGCCGAGCTCGGACGCCAGCGCGTCGCCGGCGAGCAGGGGCCGGATCGGGCCGCGGTCCACGATGCGGAAGTGCGCATCCATCACCTCACGCGCGAGCACCAGGTGGCGGCGGATCGCCGACTCGGAGGTGCGCGGACCGCGCGTCGCGAGTCGATCGGCGACCGTCAGCACGATCACCTCGGGCTCGTACGGGGAGGTGCGGCGCAGGTAGCGGTCGATCTGGCGCAGCGAGAGCGGCGTGCGATGCACCAGGAACCCGAGCGGCAGGTGCATGCGGACGAGCAGCAACACCATCTCGCGCAGCCGGTTCGACGTGCGCAGGCGCCGCAGCAGCGCCTCGGCCATGTCCGCCCCCAGCGTGTCGTGCCGCACGAAGGTGATGCGGCCGCCGGGCAGCTCGTCGCGCGTGGCCGGCTTGGCCATGTCGTGGAGGATCGCCGCGAGGATGAGACCCTCCCGGGCGGTGAGGTCATCGGCGAGGGGCCGGGCCAGCACCTCGGCGACGCGGCCCGCGCGCGACCGGAAGACCGGCTCGGGGTCGGCGGCGAGCGCCACCGTGTGCTCGACCACCTCGAGGGTGTGATCGAGCACGTCGAGGTGGTGGTAGTCGCTCTGGTCGAGGCCCCGGCAGTCCTCCAGCTCGGGGATCAGCACGCCCAGCACGCCGAGCGCGTCGAGCATCCGCACCGCGCGGTCGGCCCGCGGCAGCGACACGATGCGCCCGAGTTCGTCCATGAGGCGCTCCCCGGGGGCGTCCCAGAGGGCTCCGGCTGTGGCTCGTGCCCGGGCGGCGGTGGGATCGTCGACGGTGAACCCGAGTTGCTCGGCGAAGCGCGCGAGCCGCAGCAGGCGCACCGGGTCGGCGGCGAGGGCCCCCTCGGCGACCTGACGCAGACGGCCGGCCCGCAGATCACCGAGACCGCCGTGCGGGTCGACGAGCACCGCGCCGGGGTCCAGCGGCAGGGCCAACGCGTTCACCGTGAAGTCGCGCTTCGACAGGTCCTCGGCCAGGCCCGATCCCTGAAGTGGCGTGATGTCGACCTGGAACGGCAGGCCGCCGCCGCTGACCCGCCACGCCCCGAAGTCGCGGGACAGGCGGAACCGGTCGGCCCGGTACGCGCGGGCCAGGCGCGCCGCGGCGGGCGCAGCGTCCCCCTGAACGGCAAGGTCGACATCCGCCACGGGGCGGTCCATCAGCGCATCACGCACGCCCCCGCCGACGAGCCAGGCGGGCGCCTCGTGACCCGCCAGTGGGGCGAGCGGCTCCCGCAGCCGGACGAGGCGGGGATCGGTCACAGGTGGATACGGGCGCCGCGCGCGCCCAGGGCGCAGGTGATCTCGTAGTTGATCGTCTCGGCATGAGCCGCCAGTTCCTCGGCGCTGATGCGCTCGGCGCCCTGCGCTCCCAGGAGAACCACCTCGTCGCCCACGGCGGCCCGGCCCTCGGGGCCCAGATCGAGTGCGATCTGGTTCATCGACACCGCGCCGATCACGGGTGCGCGGGCGCCGCCGATCAGGGCATGGGCGCGCCCGCCGAGAATGCGCATGTAGCCGTCCGCGTACCCGACCGGCAGCGTCGCGATCAGCGCGCCACGGGCGGCGCGCCAGCGGCGGCCGTAGCCGACGCTCTCGCGGGAGCGCACCGTCTTCAGCGAGGCCACGCGGGTGGCGAGCGACATCGCCGGGCGCAGCCCGTGAGCGGCGGGGTCGTGGCCGAACGGGTCGCACCCGTAGAGCGCGATGCCGCACCGCACCATGTCGAAGGCCGCGTCGGGGTCGCGCAGCAGGCCGGCCGAGTTTGAGGCGTGGAGGGCCGCGCCGGGGAACCGGGCCGCCAGGGACGCGCCGGCCGCCCGGAAGCGCACCAGCTGCTCGCGCATGAACCCGCTGTTCTCCCCCTCGCGCTGGTCGGCGGTGGCGAAATGGGTCATCACGCCGGCGACCCGGACCCCGCTCTCGGCCTCCGCGGCGTCGGCGAGCGCGGCGACATTCTCGACGCGCGCGCCCAGCCGGCCCATCCCCGTGTCGAGCTTGAGGTGGATGGGGGCGGGATCGCCGGGGCCGTGGGCTGCACCGGCGGCGCGCACCGCCTCGGGGGTCCAGACGCAGCACTCGACGCCCAGCGCGCGCGCATCCCCCCACTGCGCGGGCGCCAGGGGGCCGAGCACGAGGATCTGCGCGCTGATGCCGGCCGCGCGCAGCTCGCGGGCCTCGCCGAGCGTGAAGACGGCCAGACCGGACGCGCCGCCCTCGAGCGCGGCCAGCGACACCGGGACGGCGCCGTGGCCGTAGGCGTCGGCCTTCACCACGGCGAGCATCCGGGCGCGGCCCGCGGCTGCGGACAGCGCCCGGGCGTTGTCACGGATGGCGCCGGTGTCCACCCGCAGGCTCGTCCAGGCCTCCCCGGTCACACGACGGCGGCTCGGGCCCCGGGGAGCGCCTCGAGCACATCCGAGGCGATCGTGCCTTCGCCGCGGCCCGCGAGGTCGCCGGCGTACCCGTGGAGGGCGACGGCGGTCACCGCGGCGGCGAAGGGGTCCATCCCCTTGGAGAGATTCACCGCGAGGACGCCGGTGAGCACATCGCCGGTACCGGCGGTGGCGAGGGCGGAGGAGCCGGTGCCGTTCACGACGAGGCGCCCGTCGGGGGCGGCGACCACGGTGCCCGGGCCCTTCAGCGCGACGACGGCGCCGTGGCGTGCGGCCAGCTCGAGCGCGGCGTCGATGCGGCCCGCCTCGACCTCCGCCCGCTCGGCACCGAGGAGCCGCGCGGCCTCCCCGCAGTGCGGGGTGAGCACCGTCGGCGCCGTGCGCGCGACCGGACCGGCGAGCTCGGCCATGTGCCAGAGGCCGTCGGCGTCGACGACGGCGGGAAGGTCGATCGACGCCAGGATGGCCTCGACGGCGGGTGTCGTCGCCGGCGCGCGCCCGATCCCTGGCCCGACCGCCAGCGCACCCACGCGGCGGGCTTGGCGCGCCACCTCCTCGACCGAGGCGGTGGACAGGCAGCCGGCCGCGTCGGGCACCGGCGCGCACATGATCTCCACGAGCTGCGCCGCGATGAGGGGCTGCACGGCCGCGGGCGCGGCGACGACCGTGAGGCCCCCACCGGAGCGCAGCGTCGCCCGCGCCGCGAGGCAGGCCGCCCCGGTGAGCCCCGGGGCCCCGGCGACGACCAGAACGGCGCCGGCCGCGTACTTGTCGCTCGCGGCGCCCTTCGGCGGGATCGCCGCGATCACGCCGGCGCCGGCCCGCCAGGCCCGCGCGGGGACGGTGACGGCCGACGGGATGCCGATGTCGGCGACCACGACCTCGCCCGCGTGGGTCGCTCCCGGGGTGACGCGCAGGCCGGGCATATCCCCGTGGTAGGTCACGGTGAGCCCGGCCGTGACGGCGGCTCCCGCGACCCGTCCGCTGTCGCCGTCGACGCCGGACGGGATGTCCAGGGCCACGACCGGTGCGCCGAGGGTCGCCATCCACTCCACGGCGCGCCCGACCTCGCCGCGCGGCGCCCCGGCCGCCCCGGTCCCCAGCAGGGCGTCCACCACCACGGTGCCCGCGGCGGGCGCCAGGGGCTCGAGCGGGGCGATCTCGATGCCCAGGCTCAATGCCACCGCGACCATCGTCGCGGCGTCGGCCCCCGCCGGGCCCCGCCCACCGGGGGCGCGCACCTGCACGTCCCAGCCCGCCTCGGCGAGGTGGCGGGCGACGACCATCCCGTCGCCGCCGTTGTTGCCGGGGCCGACCAGGACGAGGGCGGCGCGGGCCGACGGGTGGCGGCGGATGATCTCCCGGGCGCTGGCGAGACCGGCGCGCTCCATCAGGAGGATCGACGGCATCTGATGGTCGGCGCTCGCGCGCCGGTCCGCCTCCCTCAGGGCGGCCGCCTCGAACAGGGGCGAGCAGCCTGCGACCGGCGGGGGGGTCGATGAGCGCGCGATCGGCACGCCGCTCATGCTCGCAGGTCGGGGCTCGTCTCGGCGAGCGCGAATGCGATCGCGGTGCCGCGCTCATGGGTGAGCGACACGTGCACCCGCCCCACCCCGAGGTCGCGACCGCGCTCGGCATAGCGGCCGTGCAGCACGATGGTCGGTGCCCCGCGGCCCCGCACCACCTCGACCTCCTGCCAGCGCGTCATTCCGATGCCGAGGGCTTTGCCCACGGCTTCCTTGGCGGCGAAACGGGCGGCGAAGTGCTGCGGCGGGTACGGCTTGGCGTGGCAGTAGGCGGCCTCCGCCGGGGTGAAGCAGCGCTCGGCCAGGCGCGGACGGCGCGCGAGCGCCGCGGCGAAGCGGTCGATGTCGACCACGTCCGTCCCGACGCCGACGATCATCGCACCGGCCCCGGGTCCACTATTCGACCGTGACCGTCTTGGCCAGGTTGCGCGGCTGGTCGACGTTGAGGCCGCGCCCCTTGGCGATGCCGTAGGCGAACAGCTGCAGGGGCACGATGGCGGTGATCGGCGCGAGCAGCGGCAGGGTGCGCGGAGTCCACAGGACATCGTCGGCGTGGGACGCGATCTCGCTGTTGCCCTCGGTGGCGACCGCGATCACCCGCGCCCCGCGCGCCCGCACCTCCTGGATGTTCGAGATGACCTTGTCGAACACATGCCCGTCGGTCGCGACCACCACGACGGGCGAGCCCTCCTCCAGCAGCGCGATGGGGCCGTGCTTCATCTCGCCGGCCGGGTAGGCCTCGGTGGGGATGTAGCTGATCTCCTTCAGCTTCAATGCGCCCTCGAAGGAGACCGGCACGCCGACGTGCCGGCCCAGGTAGAGGAAGAAGGGGCGGTCCGCGTAGCGGCCCGCGACATCGATGACCTGGTCCGGGGCGGTCGAGGCCAGGTAGGTCTCGAGTGCGTCCGGTATGCGACGCAGTTCCTCCGCGAGGTCGAGAGCGCCGGCGGCGGTGAGTGCCCAGCGCAGCCGGCCGAGTTTCAGCGCGAGGAGCGCGAGGGCCATCACCTGCGCGGTGTGGGTTTTTGTCGCCGCGACGCCGATCTCGAGACCGGCCCGCGTGTACAGCACGCCGTCGGCGTCGCGGGTGGCCTGCGATCCCATGATGTTCGTGACCGCCACGACATGCGCCCCGCGCTCGCGGGCGACGCGCATCGCCGCCAGCGTGTCGGCGGTCTCGCCGCTCTGGGTGATCCCGAGCACCAGATCGCCCGGCCCCGCGAGGCAGGTGCGGTAGCGGTACTCGGAGGCGACCTCGACCTGCACCGGGATGCGGGCCCAGTCCTCGATCAGGTAGCGGCCCACCAGGCCGGCGTGGTATGAGGTGCCGCAGGCGATGATGTGCACGCGCTCGACGCGCGCCAGGGTCGGGTCGTCCAGCCCCAGTCCGTCGAGCTCCACCCCGCCACCCGGGCGCAGCCGGTCGCCGAGGGTGTCCCACAGTGCGCTCGGCTGCTCGTGGATCTCCTTCAGCATGAAGGTCTCGTAGCCGCCCTTCTCGGCGGCGTCCTCGTCCCAGTCGACCCGCTCGGCGGCGCGCTCGATGTGCCGATCGCCTCCGGTGGAGATGATGTGGGTGCCGGCCTCGAGCACCACGACCTCGTCGTCCTGCAGCGCGACGATGTCGCGGGTCTCGTGCAGGAAGGCCGGGATCGCGGAGGCGACGAAGCGCTCGCCCTCGCCCACACCCACGACCAGGGGGCACTCGCGGCGGGCCGCCACCAGCCGCCCGGGCTCGGCGGTGTGCGCGGCGACGAAGGCGAAGTGGCCGGCGAGACGCGGGAGGATGGCCCGCACCGTCGCGGCGAGGTCGCCCGCGTACTCGGTGGCGATGAGCTGCGGGATGACCTCGGTGTCGGTGTCGGAACTGAACACGACGCCGCGGTTCTGCAGTTCGCCGCGCAGGGTTGCGTAGTTCTCGATGATGCCGTTCATCACGACCCAGACCGAGCCGTCGGCGCTCGAATGCGGGTGGGCGTTCGCCTCGGTCACGCGGCCATGGGTGGCCCAGCGGGTGTGGCCGATCCCGGCCGTCGCCTGAGAGTGGTCGTCGTCGCCGGCGGCGGCCCGCAGGCGGGCGAGGTTGCCGACGGCGCGGACCGACTCGGCGACCTCGTCGCCCCCGTTCAGCAGGGCGAACCCGGCCGAGTCGTAGCCGCGGTACTCGAGGCGCTCGAGCCCGGCGAGGATCAGTTCCCGGCAGGGCCGCTCACCGACATATCCGATGATCCCGCACATCTCGGCCTCCCTCGCTCGCTCGGTTCTAGTGGGTTGCGCCGCCGGCGACGCCGGCGTCGCCGAGTTCCCGCAGCGCCAGCGCGGCGATCTCGTCGCACCAGTGCTCGCATCGCTCCTCGGTGGGCGCCTCGACCATGACGCGAACCAGCGGCTCGGTACCCGAGGCGCGCAGGACCACCCGGCCGTCGTCGCCGAGTTCATCCTCGCACGCGCGGACGGCATCCCACACCGCGGAGGCACCGGGCAGGTCCTCCTTGCGCAGCACCCGTACCGAGACCAGGCGCTGCGGGAGGCGCTGCATGACGGCGCCGGCCTCGGCCAGCGTGCGCCCGTCCTCCACCAGCGCGGAAAGCAGGTGCAGCGCGGCCGCGAGGCCATCGCCCGAGGGCCCGTGGTGGAGGTTGATCAGGTGGCCGCTCTGCTCGCCACCCAGCACGTAGCCGCCGGAGCGCATCTCGGCGAGCACGTACCGGTCGCCGACATCGGTCCAGCGCACCTCGATGCCGGCGCCGGCCATCGCGCGCCGGAAGCCGAGGTTCGTCATCGTGGTCGTGACGACGGCGCCGCCGGCCAGCAGCCCGTGGCGGTGCATGCGGAGGGCGCAGATCGCGAGGATCTGGTCGCCGTCGACGACCTCGCCCCGATGGTCGACGGCCAGCACGCGGTCGCCGTCGCCGTCGAGCGCCAGGCCGAGGTCGGCACCACGCTCGCGTACCGCCTCGGACACGGCGGCGAGGTGGGTGGAGCCGCAGTCGACGTTGATGTTGACGCCGTCGGGGGCCGCGGCGATCGGGTGGACGCGGGCGCCGAGCCGCTCCAGCACCGCGGGGGCGGTCTCAACGCCGGCGCCGTTCGCGCAGTCCATCACGATCGAGAGCCCGGACAGGTCGACCGGGCAGCGCTCGATCAGCGACTCGACGTAGCGCTCGCGCCCGCCGGGATCGTGGCTGATCGCGCCGAGGGCGGCGGCCTCGGGCCGCGGCCCGTCCGCGCCGAGGAGGGCCTCGACGGCCGCCTCGTCCTCATCGGCCAGCTTGAACCCGTCGGAGCCGAACAGCTTGATGCCGTTGTCGGGGAACGGGTTGTGCGACGCGCTGATGACCGCGCCGGCGGCGGCGGCGCAGCCCGCGACCAGTTCGGCGAGGGCCGGCGTGGGCAGGACTCCCATCAGGCGGGCATCGACCCCCGCGCTGACCAGGCCGGCGGCCAGGGCGCCTTCGAGCATCGGCCCGCTGCGGCGGGTGTCGCGCCCGATGAGCACCTCGGCGCCGGGGCCGAGGCGCCGCGCGAGCGCCCGCCCCAGGGCGAGAGCCAGCTCGGGGGTCAGCTCACGGTTCGCAACACCGCGGACGCCGTCGGTACCGAACAGCGTCCGCACGGCGGACGTCGGCGACGTCGGGCTACCTCTTCGAGAACTGAGGCCGCTTGCGGGCGCCCTTCAGTCCGGCCTTCTTGCGCTCCTTGATGCGCGCGTCGCGCGTGAGGAAGCCCTCGCTCTTGAGGTCGGTGCGCAACTCGGCGTCGATCGAGGTGAGGGCCCGGGCGATGCCGTGACGCAGCGCGCCGGCCTGGCCCGAGACGCCACCGCCGTGGAGGGTCGCGGCGACATCGAAGCGGCCCTCGACACCGGCGACAGCAAGCGGGCGGGTGGCCTGGGTCACGAGGACCTTGCGGCCGAAGAACTCGTCGACGGGGCGGCCGTTGCAGGTGACCACGCCGGTGCCGGGGGTCATGATGACGCGCGCGACCGAGGTCTTGCGCTTGCCGGTGGCGCGGTAGCGCTCGCCCGACGTCGTGTCCGTGCTCACGAGGCGACCTCCGCCACTCGGGTGAGACGCAGCGGCTCGGGCTGCTGCGCGGTGTGCGGGTGCTCGGGGCCCGCGTAGATCTTCAGCTTGCCCAGCTGGGCGCGGCCGAGGCGGTTCTTGGGGAGCATGCCGCGCACGGCGTGACGCAGCACCTCCTCGGGCCGGCGCTCGAGCTGCTCGGCGAGGGTGCGGCTCCTGATGCCACCCGGGTAGCCGGAGTGGCGCCAGTAGCGCTTGTCGCGCATCTTGTTACCGGTGACGGCGATCTTCTCCGCGTTGACCACGACGACGAAGTCGCCGGTGTCGGTGTGGCGCGTGAACCACGGCGAGCGCTTGCCCGCGAGGGTCTCGGCGATGATGGACGCGAGGCGGCCGAGGTTCTGGCCCTCCGCGTCGACGACGTACCAGCGGCGCTGGACGGTTCCGGGCTTTGCGCTGACGGTGGTCACAGGCCGGGGAAAACCTCCACTAACAAACGGCGCGGCAGGGGCTGCCGCGAGAACGGCGTTGAACTCTAGGAAAACGCGGGTCTCCGCGCAAGGCGCTCGCCCGGCCTGCTGGACAAACGTACCGGTGATCGTTACAAATAGCACTACTCGACGAGTGGGGTCGATCCTCGCGATCGGCGGAGGGAACCGATGGAGACCCGGTCAGTCAGCCGATGCATCGCCGTCGCCGCGCACGGCAAGCGCTGCCAGCAGAGCCCCTTCCGGGGTAGCCCGTACTGCTGGCACCACACGCAGAGCCGCAAGGTCTGGCCCCCCAGCCGTCCCGCGGGCGCGACCGCCCGCGTCGCCGCGGTGCGACGCAGCGAGGCCGACGCGGAGGCGGCGGCCGTCGCGGCCGGCACCGAGTCGCTGCGCGACACCGGGCGCACGCTCGCCCGCGGCCTGGTCGACGGGCTCGACGAGCACGCCCTCGCGGTGCTGATCGACTTCCTCGAGTCGGACAAGCCGGGAGCCCTCTTCCTGGCGCGCGAAGGCGGGCGCATCGTCATCGGCGAATCCTCGGCGCGCGACGAGCCGCGGGCCGCGGCGGGCTGAGGACCTACTCGTCGACGGGGCGCCCGCCGCGTCCCGCGCCGCCCCCGCGGACGGCGTCGAGCCGGCGCCGGTCGCGCTTGGAGGGCCGCCCGCCCACGATGTCCGCGCCGAGGGGCGGGGCCAGGCGCCGCTGTTCGCGCAGCTTCTCGCGCCTCTCGCGGCTCTCGCGGGTCTCGCTGTAGAGGAGCGCGGCCTGCGCGGCCGACCCGCGCCGCTCGGCGAGGCCGGTGACCTCGACCGTGAACGGGGTGTCCCCCACCGTCAGTTCGACGGTGTCACCCGGCCGGACATCGCGCGCCGGCTTGGCCCGCACCCCGTTGATGTGGACCCTGCCGCCCTGGACCGCCTCGGTGGCCGCGCTGCGGGTCTTGAAGAAACGGGCCGCCCAGAGCCACTTGTCGACCCGCACCCGCCCGTCTCCGATGGGCACGGCGGGGGTCACGAGCGCCGCGGTGCCCATCGGGCCGGGAGGGCGGGGCGGCTCACTCCCACTCGATCGTGCCGGGCGGCTTGGAGGTGATGTCGAGCACCACGCGGTTGACGCCGTCCACCTCGTTGATGATGCGGCTCGATATGCGCTCGAGCAGGTCGTGGGGCAGGCGCGCCCAATCGGCGGTCATGGCGTCGTCGGAGGTGACCGCGCGGATCACGACCGGGTACGCGTAGGTGCGCTCGTCGCCCATCACCCCGACGCTGCGGATGGCCGGCAGCACCGCGAATGACTGCCACAGCTCGCGGTAGAGCCCCGCGCGGCGGATCTCCTCCTGAAGGACGAAGTCGGCGCGGCGCAGGATGTCGAGGCGCTCCTGGGTCACATCGCCGATGATGCGGATCGCGAGCCCCGGACCCGGGAACGGCTGGCGCCAGACCATGTTCTCGGGCAGGCCGAGCTCCTCGCCCACCACGCGCACCTCATCCTTGAAGAGCTGGCGCAGGGGCTCGATCAGCTCCACGGCCATGTCCTCGGGGAGGCCCCCGACGTTGTGGTGGCTCTTGATCTTGGCGGCGTCACGCGAGCCCGACTCGATGACGTCCGAGTAGAGCGTGCCCTGGACCAGGAAGCGCGCATCGCGCAGCTTCTCGGCCTCCGCCTCGAAGATGCGGATGAACTCGCGGCCGATGATCTTGCGCTTGGTCTCGGGGTCGCTGACGCCGGCGAGCTGACCGAGGAAATGTTCCTGGGCGCGCACGTGGACCAGCGGCACGCCGAAGTGGTGGCCGAAGGCGGTCTCGACCTGCTCACCCTCGTTCATCCGCATCAGGCCGTGGTCGACGAACACGCAGGTGAGCCGGTCGCCGATGGCCCGGTGGACGATCAGGGCGGCGACGGCGGAGTCGACCCCGCCCGAGAGCGCGCAGATGGCCCGCGCGTCGCCCACGAGGGCGCGCACACGCTCGACCTGCTCCTCGATGACATGCGTGGCCGTCCAGGTCGGCGCGCAGCCGCACGGGCCGAAGAGGAACCACTTGAGCAGGTCCGTGCCGAAGGGGGTGTGGATCACCTCCGGGTGGAACTGGACCCCGAACATCCCCTGGCCGGCGTTCTCCATCGCGGCCACCGGGGCACCCTCCGACTCGGCCGTCACCGCGAAGCCCGTGGGGGCGCGGACGACGGCGTCGCGGTGGCTCATCCAGCATCGATCGACGGCGAGCTCGCCGAACATCCCGTCCCGGGAGAGGACCCTGAGGCCCGTCTTGCCGAATTCGCCGGCGCCGGTGCGGGCGACCTCGCCGCCCAGCGCCTGGGTCATGGCCTGCATGCCGTAACAGATGCCCAGCACCGGGAGGCCCAGATCGAGGAGCGACCGGTTCAGCGCCGGGGCGCCGGCCTCGTAGACCGACGACGGACCGCCCGACAGCACCAGGCCCGCGGGCTTCAGCCGCGCGATCTCCTCGGGCGCCGTGTCGTGCGGAACGACCGCAGAGAAGACCCGGCACTCGCGGATGCGGCGCGCGATGAGCTGGCTGTACTGCGCGCCGAAGTCCACCACCAGAACGCCGCCGGGAGCGGCGGCAGCCAGCGCCGGATCGAGCGCGGGCGATCCCGCCGCGCTCACCCCATACCCACGGCTTGGGCCTGCTGCAACTTCTTGCCCTCGTTCTTCAGCGCGGGCGCGACCATCACCTCGCACTTCTGGAAGCTCTGGATCGACTCGTAGCCGCAGGTGGCCATCGCGCTGCGCAGGCCGCCCATCAGGTTCAGGGTGCCGTCGTTCTCGTGCGCCGGGCCGAGGAGGATCTCCTCGAGGGTGCCGATGGTGCTGGTCTTGACGCGGGTGCCGCGCGGCAGCGTGGGGTGGAAGGTCGCCATCCCCCAGTGGTAGCCGCGCCCGGGGGCCTCGACCGCCTTGGCCAGCGGCGAGCCGATCATGCAGGCGTCGGCGCCGCAGGCGACGGCCTTTGCCAGGTCGCCGGCGTATGCCATGCCGCCGTCGGCGATCACGTTGACGTACTGGCCGGTCTCCATCAGATGCTGCATGCGCGCCCCGGCCGCATCGGCGATGGCGGTCGCCTGCGGCACGCCGACCCCGATGACCTGGCGGGTGGTGCACGCGGCGCCCGGGCCGACGCCCACCAGCACGCCGACCGCGCCGCTGCGCATGAGGTGCAGAGCGGTGTGGTACGACGCGCAGCCGCCGACGATCACCGGCACCGGCAGTTCACCGATGAAGCGCTTCAGGTTCAGGGGCTCGGCGACCGACGAGACATGCTCGGCGGAGACCACGGTGCCCTGGATCACGAGGATGTCGAGTCCCGCGTCGAGCGCGACCTCCACGTAGTCGGCGACGCGCTGCGGGGTCAGGGAGGCGGCGACGGTGACCCCCTGCTCCTTGACCTCGCGGATCCGCTGGGCGATCAGCTCTGGTTTGACGGGCTCGCGGTAGACCTCCTGCAGGCCGCGCGTCGCCTCCGGCACCGGCAACCCGGCGATGCGCGCGAGCTGGGCGTCGGCATCCTCGTACCGCGTCTGGATGCCCTCGAGGTTCAGGACCCCCAGGCCACCGGCCTTCCCGATGATGCCCGCCGTGCGGGTGTCGACCACTCCGTCCATCGCCGATGCCAGGAGCGGCAGCTCGAACGCATGCCCACCCAGCTTCCACGAGAGGTCGACATCCTCGGGGTCACGCGTGCGCCTGCTCGGCACGATTGCGATGTCGTCGAATCCATAGGCCCGCCGGCCCTTCTTGCCCCGACCGATCTCGATCTCCACTCAGGCTCCCCCGCCCTGTCTGCCGCCGACCTGGCACGACGCGCGGACCGGCAGGGCCGACCACCGGAGCCCGGCCCGGGACACGCGAAGGAGGTCAATCGGCGCTCACCACGAATTGGGGGAGTTTAGCCCCCCTCCCGGCCGGAGGTCGAGATCGGCCGCTTGTGACAATCCACCCCCGCCGGGGCGCGACGCATCAGTCGAGCGCGGTGACCGCGACCTGGCGCAGGAGGGCGTCGACATCGCCCACCGTGAAGGTCCCGGCACCGAAGCTCTGCGTGCTCGCCGCGCCACACGCGACCGCGCGCGCCAGGCACACCTCGACCGGCAGCTTCGAGTAGCGGCCCGAGAGGTACCCGGCCAGGAAGGCATCGCCGGAGCCGACGGTCGAGACGACGTCGGCGCGCCGGGGCAGCACCGCCCGGAAGGTGCGCCAGGAGCGGCTCTCGCCATCGCGGAGGCGGGCGACGCAGCCGTCCTCGTGGTGGATCAGCACGCCCCCCGCGCCCATGCCCGCGATGGCCTCGGCGCCGGCCGCCATCTCCTCCTCGTCGGCGAACTCGTGCCCCACGATCTCCTCGGCCTCGAACATGTTGGGGCTCACGAGGGACGGCTCTCCCGCGAGCCCGGCCCGCAGGTCCTGCCCGGCGGCGTCGAGCGCCGTCATCACCTTCTGCCGGCGGAGTTCCTGCAGCAGGGTGGCGTAGAAGTCCGACGGGACATTGCGCGGCCGCGAGCCCGCGACGACGAACACGTCGGCGCCCTGGGAGAGGTAGCGCATCTTCCCGAGGAGCATCTCGAGCTCCTCGGGAAGCACCTCGGGCCCGTACTCGTTGATCTCGGTCTGCTGGCCGTTGGTGGGGTCGATCACGGCCATGCTCGCCCGCGACTCGTCGCGGATGCGCACGAAGTCGTTGAGCAGGCCCTCGGCGGTCAGTTGCTCGATGATCTGAGTGCCGGTGCGCCCGCCGGCGAGGCCGGTGGCGATGACCGGCTGGTCGAGGGTCTTCAGCGCCCGCGCGATGTTGACGCCCTTGCCCCCCGGCAGGGCGAGTGAGGCGTTGGCCCGGTTGCGGCGCCCCACCTGGAAGTTGGGCACGCGCAGGGTGCGGTCGAGCGCGGCGTTGAGGGTGACGGTGACGATCATGGGATGAGGGCTCTCAGGCCGGCGTTGACGCGGTCGATGATGCCCGGCGCCGCGGCGGACTCGGTCGCGACCAGGTTGCGGCGCGCGACGACGCGGTCGCCCTGGCGGACGGTGAGGGAGCCGAGCACATCTCCCGCGCTCACCGGCCCGTCGATCTCGCGCGGGGCCACGATCTCCTCGGTCAGTGGCTTCCCCAAACGGATCGGCGGACGGATGCCGCGCTCGACGCGGTACGGCACGCTCGCCCCGGGACGGTACTGGACCGGGGCGCGGCCCACCACGGTGCCGGGCGGCACGAGCATCGGACGGGCGTACTGGGAGAAGCCCCACCGCAGCAGGGACTCGGCGTCGCGGGCGCGCCCCTCGCTGGAGGACGCGCCGATCAGCGCGACATACAGTTCGACACCGAGCGAGGGGCGCTCGGCGTGCGCGACGAGCGTGTACCCGGCCTCACTCGTCATGCCGGTCTTGATGCCGTCGGCCTCCGGGTACGCGTCGAGGAGGAGGTTGTTCGACTCGAAGCTGCGCTCACCCACCCCTCCCGGCCCGGGGATGACGGCCCGCCGCGACGCGACCAGCTCACGGAAGAGCTCGTCCCGCATCGCCACGCGCGACAACTCGACGATGTCGCGCACCGTCGAGCGGTGGCCCGGCGCGTCGAAACCGTGGGGGTTCTGGAAGGAGGTCTGGTCGAGGCCGAGCTCGCGCGCCTTCGCGTTCATCAACTCGACGAACGCCTCCTCCGACCCGCTGAGGCCTTTCGCGAGGGTGATCGACGCGTCGTTGCCGCTCGAGACCATCAGCGCCGTGAGCAGGTCCCGCACCGACAGTTCCTCGCCGGCTTGGAGGTTCGCGCTGGAACCGCCGATGATGGCCTCGGGGGGCACCGTGTAGCGGTCATCGAGATCGGCGTTCTCGAGCACCAACAGCGCCGTCATGATCTTCGTGATGCTGGCCATCGCCAGCGGCTGGTCGGGG
>JBKHVQ010000418.1:0-3253 GCA_046569985.1 Thermoleophilia bacterium
GTCTCGGGCGCCGGGCAGGACGCCGACACGCCCCGGGTCGCGGCGCTGCGCGACGGTGGCGCGCTGGCGGTCTACCGCACCCGCGCGGGAGAGGGCGAGTTCCACGCCGCCGCCGCCCGCCGCATCAACGCCGACGGGTCGTTCGGGCCCCAGCGGATCCTCACCCCCAGCCCGTCCGCCACGTCTTCGCAGCCGCGGATCGCCGCGACGCCCGACGGCGGCGCCGTCGCCGCATGGACCACCGGGGACACCGACATCCGGGTCGAGGCGATGCGCCTCTCCTCCGATGGCACACCCGGGGCGACCATCCAGCTCGTCGGCGGCACGCTGAGCGCCTTCGGCACCGCCGTGGTGGTGGCCGCCGACGGAACCGCCACCGTCGCGTGGGTCCACGGGCTCGATGCCGATGCCGCCGTGTACGCGCGCCGCATCTCGCCGGCGGGGATACCCGGCGAGCTGATCACGGTGTCGCCGCCGGCATCGCCGCCCCTCAACTGGCCGTCGCCCCGGACGGCAGCGTGACCGTGGCCTGGCATGTCGGCTATCCCGGCGTCGCGGGTGTCTTCGCGCGCCGCATCAACCCGGATGGCACCCTCGGGAGCATCCTGACCATCCCCCACGATCCGGCCAAGATCCCCGTCGATGTCGGCGTCGCCACCGCTCCCGGCGGGGCGACACATCTCGCCTGGATGGAGGACGCCTCCGTCGGCCGCGTCGCCCATCTGGCGATCGGGCCCCGACCGGCACGCTCGGACCGGTGGTGGAGCTGACCGACGCACCCGGACCGGGCACGACCTACGTGGAGGCGCTGCGGGTCTCGCCGGCACGCGACGGGTCGGCCGTCGTCGCGTGGTTGCG
This sequence comes from Thermoleophilia bacterium, assembly GCA_046569985.1. Lineage (GTDB taxonomy): Bacteria > Actinomycetota > Thermoleophilia > Miltoncostaeales > Miltoncostaeaceae > JAVJSF01. The sequence continues at coordinate 859 of JBKHVQ010000418.1, forward strand.
GCGCTGGTCCGGGGGCGGCACCGCCAGCGTCCTGCTCGCCCGGCGGGTCGCGCCGGACGGCACTCGGGGCCCCGTCCTCACCCTGTCGGATCCGGTGGGCCGGTCGTCCTACCCGGTCCTCGCGGGCTCTCCCGACGGGAGCACCCTCGCCCTGTGGGTCAGCAGTGACGCGACGAACGACTTCGCCGAGGCGCGCCGGGTGCGCGCCGACGACACGCTGGGCGCGGTGCGGGTGATCTCGCCGCGGTCGGCGACACCGGGCAACGACCTCAAGGTCGGCGACGAACTCGACATCGCGGCGATGCGCGACGGGCGCGCGGTCGCCATATGGAACTCCTTCTCGCCGGTGTTCGTCATTCCGGACCCCGGGCAGGTGCAGGCCGCGGTCTCGGGCCCGACACTGTCCGTGCCCGGACCCCCGTCGGGGGTCGCCGCGGCCGCCACAGACGCGGCGGCGTCGGTGACCTGGTCGCCGCCGGCCTCCGACGGGGGGCTCGCCGTGACCTCGTACACGGCGACCGTCAGTCCGGGCGGGGCGTCGTGCACGACCGCGGCGACCGCCTGCACCATCGGCGGCCTGCAGAACGGCGTGCCGCACACGGTCACGGTGACGGCGGCGAACAGCCTGGGAACGGGGGCGCCCTCGCAGGCGTCGGCGCCGTTCACGCCGCTGGCGGCCGCCGCCCCGGTCCCGGCTCCGGTTTCCCTCGTCCCCGTTCTGCGTCTCACCGGCGTGCGCGTCGCCCCGGCGGTCGCCGTGCGGGGCCGTCCCGCGCAGACCACCCGCCTGCTGCGGATCCGCGCGAAACTGAACCGTCCCGCGGTGCTGCGGGTGCTGTTCGAGCGGCGCGTGCGGGGGCTGCGCCGCGGCAGGGCGTGCGTGGCACCCACCCGGGCCCTGCGTCGCGCCCGCGCCCGGGCGTGCGTGCGCTTCGTGCCGGCCGGCGTGGTGCGCCGGGCGGGTCGTGCGCGGGTGAACACGATCACCATCAGGCGCCTGCGGGTGGGGCGCCGGGTGCTTCCCGTGGGCCGCTACCGGGTGAGGGTCATCGCCACCGCACCGCTCTCACCGACGCGGCGTGTCTCGCGTCCGCTCGTCGTGCGCCCCGCGGCCCGCTGACGGCCCCGCCCGAGGGGCCGCTACTCGTCGTCCTCGATGCCGGTGTCGGTACCCCCTTCTTCTTCCTCTTCGTACTCGGGGTCCTCGCCGCAGAGTTCCTCCCAGCGGGCGAGGGCCTCCAGCTCCGACTTCCGGGCCGCCTCGATGGCCCGGGTGCGCACATCCACCGGCACCGCGTTCAGCTCGTCGATGAGGTCCCGCGAGGCGTCGACCCAGTTGTCCCGGGCCTCACTCGCCACCTCCAGGGCGGCCTCCGCCGCCTCCACGGCCGCGGCCCCGTCCTCCTGCGCCCTCGCGGTGAGATCCGCGATGCGCCGGTGGCACTCCTCGACACGCGCGAGGGCGGCGTCGAGGCGCTCGCGCAGGTCGGTGGCCCGGTCCATCAGCGAGCTCTGCGGGACGCCCATGTCGGTCGGCGAATCCCCGGTGAGCTGCGCCATCACCGAGAGCCATTCCTCCTCGATGTCCTGCGCTTCTGCCAGCGCGTTCTCGAGGTCGGTCCAGGCCTGATCGAGCTGCGAGGCCGTGTCGTCCGATCCATCCGTATCGGCCCGGGCGGCATCGAGGTCGCGCTGCGCCTCCCGCCAACCGGTCTCCAGGGCGTAGCCGTACTCGTGCCAGTCGCCCTCATGCGAGCCCTGGCTCCATGAGTCGGCGAGGGCGTTCAGTTGCGCGTCGAGCGCGGCGGCCTGCGCCGTCGCCTCATCGAGTTCCGCCTGCCGGTCGATGACCGCCTGCCCGGCCCGATCGAGCGCCGCCTCGAGTTCCTCGCAGGTCTCAGACATCGGCAACCCCCTCCCCGATTCGTCCTGCCAGATCCGACACGCCGCCGCGGGCGCCGATCCGCGGGAACTCGCCCACGAGATCGATCACCTGCGGCCACAGGTCGTAGGCGCCGCGGCTCTCGTCGGCCATCCAGTCCTCCCAGATCGCGCCGGCGTGCGTGCCGGGCCCCTCGAACTCCGCCACGACCAAGGGGATCTCCCCGCCGGTCTCGACCTTCCCCCGCACCCACAGGTGGCGGCCGACCCCCACTCCGATCGCGACCAGGTTCCGCCGGTGGACGCGCACCTCGAAATCGTCGCACCGCGCGAACGAATACGGCACCTCGGGGCGGTCGACCCACCCGGTCGCGCGCACCCGCCCGACGATCTCGACGCGGTCCAGGGGCCGGGTGCCCGTGAGCGACGAGCGCGCCACGCGCACCTCCGGCCGGGCTCTCCACAGCGTCGCGCGCCTCGACGCGATACCCGCGAGACCCCGCGCGAGCCGCGG
>JBKHVQ010000419.1:0-2431 GCA_046569985.1 Thermoleophilia bacterium
CGAGCACCCCCTGCTGCGACATGCCGCCGATCGGTGTGACCACGGCGAGCAACAGGAGGGCGATGCCGGAGAGGAAGAAGGCCCGGTGGCGGGCCGTCACCCCTGTCTCGGGATTGCGCGCCCAGGCGAGGTAGGCGAGGCCCAGGATCACGAAGACCGCGACCTCGACCGGCGGCACCGACCAGAGCTGCGACAAATCGGTGGTGGGCGCGCCGGCCCAGCCGGAGTGGCCCGTGGCGAAGAGGCCGCCGATGCCCGCGAGCGCGGTCAGCGCGAGCGCGAGCGCCATAGCGGCCCCCACGGCGAAGATCAGCGGCAGGAAGCGGCGGGCCATGCGGTGATGGTAGCCGGGCCGGGGACGGTCCGGCATGACGGACGCCCCGGCATGAGCGGTGGCAGCCGACTACCCTCGGCCGATGGAACCCCGGCGCGACCCACGGAGACCCGCATGACCCCACGCATCCTGGTGGCCACCATCGCCGCCGCCACGGCCCTCGGCATCGGCGGGGCGGCGACCGCCGGCGCGCACACCGGGGCGATCGGCACCTCGCCGAAGCACGGGAGCACGGTGCGCGTGCTGCCCAAGGCGGTGGCGGTGACCTTCGGCGGCCCGCTCGCGCGCGCCGGCACGGCGCGCATCACGCGCAACGGGCGGGGCAACTTCGCCGGGCGGGCGACGCTCTCGCGGAGAAGCGCCGCCAAGCTCATCATCCCCGTGAAGCGCCCGGGCAGCCGCGCCCTCCACCGCGGCCGCTACCGGGTCGTGTGGAGGGCCGTGAGCCCCGATGGCCACACGCAGCGCGGCGTGTTCGCGTTCCGCGTGCGCTGACGGCACGACGCGGGGCGGGGGCAGATGTCCCGAGTTAGGTGTCCCTAACAAAGATTCGGTCATCTCCATTGCCCTAATCATCGGGATGCCCTAATTTGCGTTCCGTCGTGTCGCTCGCCCGCTCGGACATCGCCCCCGTCGCCCCTCGCACGCGCGGGCTGCCGCTGGTGGACCACCTGGCCCGCCACGGCGAGCGACCGGCGCTGATCCACCGCGGAACCGTCACGACCTACGGCGACCTCGCCCGACAGGTGGCCGATCGGGCGCCGGAGCTGGGCGACGGACGGCGCGTGGTGATGGTCGCGGGCGCCAACGAGCCCGAGGTGGTCGTGAGCCACCTCGCCGCCCTCGCCGGGGGACATGTGTCGTGGCTCGTGCCCTCGGTGGCGGGCGCGGCCGGGCAGCGTGAGGTGTTCGGCCCCGACACGCTGGTGAGCGCCGACGGCGACGGCGTGGCGATCGAGGCGGTCGACGCCGATCCCGCCCGCGAGGTGCACCCCGATCTCGCGATGCTGATGGGCACCTCCGGTTCCACCGGCGCCCCGCGCCTGGTGCGCCTGTCGCACGCCAACCTGCAGAGCAACGCCGAGGCCATCGCCGCGTATCTGGGCCTAGGGCCCGGCGACCGCGCGATCACATCGCTGCCCATGCACTACTGCTACGGCCTGTCGGTGATCCACTCGCACCTGTGGGTGGGGGCGGCGATCGTACTGACCGAGCGCTCGGTCACCGACCCGGCCTTCTGGGGTCTCGTGCGCACCCACCGGGTGACCGGCTTCGCCGGTGTCCCGCACACCTTCGACCTGCTCGAGCGCGCAGGCTTCGCCGACATGCACGTTCCGTCGCTTCGCTACATCACGCAGGCGGGCGGGCGGCTGGCGCCCGAGCGCGTGCGCCGCCACGCGGAGCTCGGTGCTCGGCGCGGCTGGGAACTGGTGGTGATGTACGGCCAGACCGAGGCGACCGCGCGCATGGCCTACCTCCCGGCGGCGCTCGCGGCGGCGCACCCGCATTGCGTCGGGGTCCCGATCCCCGGTGGCGCCTTCGAGATCAGGCCCGGAGGCGACCACCCGGACCCGGAGGTGGGCGAGCTCATCTACCGGGGCCCGAACGTGATGATGGGCTATGCGGAAGGCCCGGCCGATCTCGCGCGCGGCGCCGGACTCGACGAATTGGCAACCGGCGATCTCGCGCGGCGCACGCCTGAGGGGCTCTACGAGATCGTGGGCCGTCGCAGCCGTTTCCTGAAGATCTTCGGTCTGCGCGTGGACCTGGCGCAGGTTGAGGGGATCCTCACGGAGGAGGGCATCGAGGCGGTATGCGCGGGGGAGGACGAGCGTCTGGCGATCGCGGTGACGGGCGGCGCATGCCCGGCGGCGACCACGTGCCTGGTCGCGGGGCGCCTGGGGATCCCGGCGTGGAGGATCACCGCCCGCCACCACGCGGAGATCCCGCGCCTGCCCAACGGCAAGCCGGATTACCGGGCGATCACCGCCGGCGCGCCCGCGCAGGCCGCGCCCGCGCGCGGGCGAAGGCCCTGGCCGGCCGGCCGGCGCCGACCGACGTCGGTGGCGGCCCTCGTCGCGGCGGCCCTCGGCCGCG
>JBKHVQ010000420.1:0-3896 GCA_046569985.1 Thermoleophilia bacterium
CTCACCCTCGGGGTCACCATGCTCGGCGGGCTGCCCCCCGGCGGGCGTCCGCTCACCCGGGCGGGGTCCCGCGAGGGCGACCTGCTGTGCGTCACCGGTCCCCTCGGCGCCGCCGCGGCCGGGTTGATGCTGCTCGACGGTGTGCTCGACCGGGGGTCCGTCCCCCATTCGGCTGCCCTCATCCGGTCCCACCTCCTCCCGGAGCCGCGGCTGGTCGAGGGGCGCGCCCTGGCGTGGTGCGGAGCCCACGCCGGAATGGACATCTCTGACGGCCTCGCCCTCGACGCCTCGCGCCTGGTCGCGGAAAGCGGCCTCGGGGCGGTGATCGACCTCGAAGCGATCCCGATCGCCCCCGGGGTCGCCGAGGTGGCGGAGGCGGCCGGCCTCGAGGCGGACATCCTCGCGGCCACCGGGGGCGAGGACTACGAACTGCTGGCCGCGGTGCCGCCCGACCTGGTGGCGGCGATCGACCGCCGACTGCCGCGCCCGCTGATCCCGGTCGGCCGCGTCCGCGCGGGCGAGGGAGTCGAGGTGCGCCGCCACGGTGAGCCCGTGCGGATCGCATCGCTCGGATGGGAGCGTCCGTGAGCGCCCCGGTCATCGAGCTTCGCGGCATCCACCATGCGCTCGGCGGCCTGCCGGTGGTGCAGGGGGTCTCGTTCACGATCGCCCCGGGCGAACTGGTCGCCCTGGTCGGGCCGTCCGGGTGCGGCAAGAGCACCCTGCTGTCGATCCTCGCCGGGCTGATCCACCCGGACCGCGGCGAGGTGCGGCTCGACGGCGTCCCGGCGCCGGAGCGCCTCGGCCGGCTGGCGCTCATGCCCCAGGGCGATGCGCTGCTCCCCTGGTGCACGGTGCGCGAGAACGTCGCCCTGGGGGCCCGCCTGGCCGGCTCGTCGGGCGCCGATGCCCGCGCCGATGCGGACACCCTGCTCACGCGCCTCGGCCTGGCCGGCTTCGAGGAGCACTACCCTCACGCCCTCTCTGGCGGGATGCGCCAGCGGGCCGCCCTGGCCCGCACGGTGCTGGCGCGCGCGGACGCATGGCTGCTCGACGAGCCGCTCGGGGCGCTGGATGCGCTGACCCGGTCCGACCTCCAGGGCGTGCTCGCGACGACATGGGCGCAGGAGCGCCCGACGACGCTGCTGGTCACCCACGACCTCGACGAGGCCCTGCTCCTCGCCGACCGCGTCCTCGTGAGCGGCCCCGGTCCGGCGCGGATCGTGGCGGCGGTCCCGGTGGACCTCCCGCGCCCGCGGACGCTCGACGACACCCTCACCCCGGCATTCGCCGCCCTGCGCGGCAGGCTGATGCACTCCCTGCGCGGAGCCGGAGCGCTCACGTGACCACGGTGAGCCCGGCATCCGCGGTGCCCCGCCGGCGCGCGCCGGTCGCGGGCCTGATGCGCCGGGGGACGCTCCTGGTGCTCCCCCTCCTCGGGTTGTTCGTGTGGCAGCTGGTCGTATGGCTGGCGGCCCCCGAGCCCTGGCTGCTGCCCTCGCCCGCCGACGTGGCCGCCGTGCTGTGGGACGAACGCGAGCGCATGTGGTTCCACGCCCGTGCCACCATCGCCTCCGCGGGGCTCGGTTTCGTCCTCGCCGCCGTGCTGGGTACCGCCCTGGCGGTGGCATTGGCCTCCTCACGCATACTCGAGCGCACGCTGCACCCCTGGCTGGTCGCGAGCCAGGCGATCCCGATCCTCGCCGTCGCGCCCCTCGTCGCGGTCTGGCTCGACTACGGCGTCACCCAGGTGATGGTCGCGTTCCTGATCGCCTTCTTCCCCGTCGTGGTCACCGGGGTCGACGGCCTGCGCGGAGTCGACCCCGCTCTCGCGGGCACGCTCCGCACACTGGGCGCCGGGCGGCGCCAGGTGTTCCTGCGCGTCACAGCGCCGGCCGCCCTCCCCAGCCTCTTCTCCGGGCTCAAGCTCGCGGCCGTGTTCTCGGTGACCGGTGCCGTGGTCGCCGAGTACGTCGGATCCGACCGTGGCCTGGGATACCTGTCCGAGTTCTCGACCGCGCAGTTCCGCACCGACCGCAGCTTCGCCGCGGTAGCGCTGCTCGGGGTGATCGGCGTGGCGTTCTTCGCCGGCGTCGCCCTGATCGAGCGCCTCGCCCTCCCCCACCGACACCGTTCAACCCGCCCCTCCTGGAGGAAGCGATGACCTTTCGCCGTCTGTGTGCCCTGTCCGCCGCCGCGCTCCTGTTCGTGGCCGTGGGATGCGGCGGAGACGACACCGCCTCGGAGACCGGCACCGACGCCGCGAACGAGCCGGTTCAGCTGCTGCTCGACTGGTATCCCAACGCCGACCACGCCGGCATCTTCGCCGCCGCCGGGGAGGGCTTCTTCGCCGAGCAGGGCCTGGCGGTCACGCCGACGGTGCCCAGCGACGCGGCGGCGGCCCTCAAGGAGGTCGGCGCGGGTAAGGCCCCGTTCGCGATCTCCTATGAGCCCGAGGTGCTCCTCGCGCGTGCCCAGGGAGTGCCCGTCGTCGCGGTCGGGGCGCTGGTGACGCACCCGCTGAACAGCATCCTCGTGCGCGCCGACTCGGGCATCGAGAGCCCGCGCGACCTGGAGGGCAAGGTCGTGGGACAGGCGGGCCTGCCGCTGGACCGGCCGCTCCTTGACACGGTGGTGGAAGCGGACGGCGGCGACCCGGCGGCGGTGGAGACGCGCAACGTGGGCTTCAACCTGGCGCCGGCCCTGGCGTCCGGGCGGGTCGACGCCATCGTCGGCGCGTACTGGAATATCGAGTCGGTCGACCTGGCCGAGCAGGGCATCGAGACCCGGGCGTTCCGCCTCGAGGAGCATGGCGTCCCCGACTACGACGAGCTGGTGCTCGTGACCGGCGATCGCATCGCCGCCGACCGGCCCGAGCTCGTGGAAGCGATGCTCGCCGGGCTGCGCCGCGGGCAGGACTGGGCGGCCACCGACCAGTCGGGCGCGGTGGAGCACCTGGTCGAGGCGAACCCGGACCTCGATCCCGGGATCGTCTCCGAGCAGATCGCGCTCACCGCCGACCTCCTCTCCCCGCCCGACGGCGAGACCCTCGACATGAGCCGCGATGAGTGGGCGGCGTTCGCGACGTGGATGCGCGAGAACGGGCTCCTGGAGGGCGAGGTGGACGTCGATGAGGCGATGACGACCCGGTTCCTGCCTCCCGGGCGCGAATGAGTCCACGGAAAGACGTCGTCATGGCCGGCGCGGGGCCCTGGGGCCTCGCTACCGGCTGGCACCTCGTCGGCGATGGTGCCGCGGTGACCGTCCTCGACGACGAGGCGCTGCCCGTGGTGCCCGAACTCGGCGAGCTTCGGTTCGCCGAAGCCTCCGCCGGGCTGCGCCCGGCCACGCACAACGGACTGCCGGTCATCGACGCGGCGCCCGAGGGCGTCATCCGGGCCGGCGGTGGGCACCGCAACCGGATCCTCCTGCACCCCTCTCGCGGCCCGGGCGGCGGCGGATGCCGCCCGCGGTGCGCGCATCGGCCGGGGTGTGCGCGGGATCTCGGTTCGCGGGCGCCCCGGGAGGGCTCGGTGCGGTGCTGATCACGGTTAACGGTCGCGCCCACGAGCTGCCCGGCCCCGTGACCGTGGCCGCCGCCGCCGCGGCCGTCGGCGTGACTTCCGTGGACCGCGGGGTCGCCGCGGCGCTCGACGGCGCCGTGGTCCCCCGGGCCGAATGGGCCACGACGCCCGTGCCCGCGGGCGCCGCCATCGAGGTCGTGCGCGCCGCGGCCGGAGGATAGGAGCATCACCCGTGCCGGAAGACGACCTCGTCATCGCGGGCACCGCGCTGCGCTCGCGCCTGCTGCTGGGATCGGGGGGGTTCAACCACCCCGACCATCTGACCGCTGCGCTGCGCGCCAGCAGCGCCGAACTCGTCACTGTTGCGGTGCG
>JBKHVQ010000421.1:0-4848 GCA_046569985.1 Thermoleophilia bacterium
CGAGCTGCCCAGCACGTTGCCGAAGCGGACCGCCGCGAAGCGCGTGCGCGCGCCGTCGGCGTGCGCCTCGACGATGCGCTCGGCCAGCGCCTTCGAGGCGCCCATCACGGTCTGCGGCTCCACGGCCTTGTCGGTGGAGATGAGGCAGAACTGCTCCACCCCGCACCGCTCGGCGACCTCCGCCAGCCCGGCGGTGGCGAGGGCGTTGTTGCCCACGGCCTGCACCGGGTTCAGCTCCATCATCGGCACGTGCTTGTAGGCGGCCGCGTGGAACACGATCTCGGGCCGCTGCTCGGAGAACACGCGCTCCATCAGCGCGGCGTCCTTGCAGTCGGCGATCACCGGGACCAGCAGCGGGGGCCCTCCGGTGACGCTGTTGCGCAGCTCGAGGTCGATCTCGAAGAGGTTGTTCTCGGCGTGGTCGACCATGATCAGCCGCCGCACGCCGACGGCCGCCACCTGACGGCACAGCTCGCGGCCGATGGAGCCGCCGGCGCCGGTCACGAGCACGGAGCGTCCGTTGAGGTAGCGGGCGACGCGGGCGAAGTCGGTCTCAACCGGGTCGCGGCCCAGCACGTCCTCCACGCGCACCTCGCGCAGCAGGCTGACGCGCACGCCACCGGTCATCATCTCGTCGAGCCCCGGCAGCGTCTTGCAGGGCACGCCCGCCGCGCGGCAGACCTCGACGATCTCGTTGCGCACGCGGCCCGGCGCCGAGGGCATGGCGATGATGACCTCGTCGACCGGCAATTCGCGCAGGACCCGCGGCAGGTCGGCGCGGGTGCCGCGCACGCGCGTGCCCTGCACGCGCAGCCGGCGCTTGCGGGGGTCGTCGTCGATCAGACCCAGGGGGCGCAGGCCCAGCGAGCGGTTGCGCGTCATCTCGCGCAGCAGCACGTTGCCGGCCTCGCCGGCCCCGCAGATCAGCACCTCGCGCACCTTGCCGGCGCGCTCGCGGCTGCCGGGGCGCTCGATCACGGAGCGCACCACGAACCGGGCGCCGCCGATGAGGATGATCGTGAGCGCCAGGTCGAGGGCGATCACCCCGCGTGGGACGGCGACCACCTCGTCGGGACGCCACACCGAGAAGAGCGCGGTGAGGAGCACGCTCGAGCCGACCGCGGCCAGCACGATCGCCTGCAGGTCGCGCAGGCTCGTGAAGCGCCACCACTTGGTGTAGAAGCGCATCGCCACGAACACCGCCAGCTTCACCACCACCACGATCGCCACGGTCGCCGCGAAGGTCTCCTCGTAGCGAGGGGGGATCGTGTCGCCGTCGAAGCGCAGGTAGTACGCGAGCCAGTAGGCGGCGACCACGAGCGCGGCGTCGATGGCGACCTGTCCCGCGCGGTGGGCGAGCGCCTGCAGGTTCCACATGGCGGGGGGGCTCATCACGGCCGGATCACATTAGACCACCGGCGCGACAGCGCCGAGGATCAGGTCGACCAGCAGCTCGGGGTCGCGCAGGCGCGGGCGCTCGCCGCCGGCGCGACGGACCAGCTGGACATCGCCGGGGTCCTCCAGCCGGCGCAGGCGCCCATGCGCGATCAGCGAGCGGTCGACGGCGCCGAGGCGCCCGCCGAAGGGCGTGTAGGCCGGCACGCCGAGGGCCGCCGCCTCGCGGTTCATGGTGCCGCCGGCGCTGACGACGAGGTCGGACACCGCGACGAGGCTCGGCCCGTCGACCGGACGCGCCGGGACGATGGCGGTGGTGCCGATCAGCGCCGCGCGCTGCTCGGCGGTGCGCGGCAGCACCACCGTCTGCACGTGGGGCGCCGCGTCGAGCAGGCGCGCGAGCGTCGCCGTGAAGACCTCGGTCGAGGCCCCTCGGTGGTAGAGCGTGACCTCGGGCGGCGGGCGCAGCACCGCGATCACCCGGCCGGGATCGAGGCCCAGCTCGCCGAGCACGCCCTCGTCGATCTCGTGGTCGGCGAGGTAGTACTCCTCCTTCAGGCCCGGGTAGCGCACCAGTTTGGGAACCCGGATGCCGTAGCGCGCGAGCGCCGCCTCCGGGATGGCCTGTGGCACGAGCACGCGCCGGGCGAGGCGGCCGTTCCAATGGTGCATGGTGGCCGCGAACTCGTAGTCGAACATCGTGACCTGCGGCGTGCCGGCCGCCCGGGCCGCGAGCGGCTGGTCGGTGCTGCCGTGGGCGACGGCCAGGTCGAAGCGCTCGCGGCGGGCGAAGCGGGCGAGGGCCGCCGAGCGCCCCGCCATGGCCCGCCCCTTGCCGGCCCGCGATCCACCGCCGTGGGCGCCGACGGGCGTGTGCTCGATGCCGAAGCGCTCCAGCATCCCGATGGTCTGGGCGAACTCGCGCGAGGTCACTGTCACCTGATGCCCACGGGCGCGCATGCGAGCGATCAGCGGGCGGAAGATCACCACGTGCGGTGAGTTCGTGATGTCGACCCAGACCCTCAGGGGCGCCCCCTCGGTGCGTGGGGGCGCGACGCCCCCGGTGCTCGGATCAGACGCCGGCGGGAGCCCCGCTCACCGAGCGGGCGGCCGCGGCGACCTCGGCCACCTGGTCGTCGGTGAGGTTGGGGTGCATCGGCAGCGCGAGCGCGGTGCGCGCGCACTCCTCGGCGACCGGGAGGTCGCCCTCGCGATAGCCCAGGCGGGCGAAGACCGGCTGCAGGTGCATGGGGATGCCGTAGTACACCGCGCAGCCGATGCCGCGCGAGGAGAGGGCCTCCTTGAGCGCATCCCGGTTGGGGTGGCGCACCATGTACAGGTGGTAGATGTGCGTGGCGCCCGGCGCGAGCGCGGGCAGCACGGCGTCGTCGCCGAGGCCCTCGGCGGCGTAGCGGGCGGCGGCGGCGGCGCGGGCCGCGTTCCAGTCGTCCAGATGGGGGTAGAAGACGCGGATGACCGCGGCCTGCAGGTCGTCGAGGCGCGAGTTGTAGCCGACCCGCTCGAACACGACCTTGTCCTTGGAGCCGTGGAAGCGCAGCATGCGCACGCGCCCGGCGAGTTCCTCGTCGCGGCACACGACCATGCCGCCGTCGCCCATGCCCGGGAAGTTCTTGGTGGGGAAGAAGCTGAAGGTCGCCGCGTCGCCGAAGGTGGCGATCTCCCCGTCCGCGTGGCGGGCGCCGAACGCCTGCGCGCAGTCCTCGACCACCAGGAGGTCGTTGGCGCGGGCGAGTTCCATGATCGCCGGCATGTCGGCGGGATGGCCGAAGATGTGCACGGGCAGGATGGCCTTGGTGGCCGGCCCGATCTTCTCGGCGGCCTTCGCGGGGTCGAGGCAGTAGGTGCCGGGGTCGATGTCGGCGAACACCGGGGTCGCTCCCACGCGCGCGATCGCCTCGGCCGTCGCATAGAACGTGTACGGGGTGGTGATCACCTCGTCGCCCGGGCCGATCCCGAGTGCGTCGAGCGCGAGCACCAGCGCGTCCGTGCCGTTGGCGACGCCCACGGCGGGGCGCCCGGCGAGGCGCTCGCCCACCTGGGCCTCGAGGGCGCGCCCATGCGGCCCGAGGATGAAGCGCCCCGTGTCGAGCACGTCGGCGATGGCCGCGTCGATCTCCGCGCGCAGCGGCCCGTACTGGGCCTGGATGTCCATCAGAGGTACGCCCATGACGGCGCGGGACGCTATCAGAGGCTCTCCTCGCGCGGGCCCGGGCCGTCCTCCGGCGCCCCGGCGGCGGCCGGAGCCGGCAGCGCGACGGTCACAGTGGTACCGAACCCCTCGCGCGAGGTCGCGGAGACACGCCCGCCGAAACGCTCGGCGATGTGCTTGACGATCGAGAGCCCGAGGCCCGTGCCCCCCATGCGCTTCGAGCGCGACGGGTCGGCGCGGTAGAAGCGCTCGAAGATGTGCGGCAGGTGGCGCTCGGGGATGCCGGCCCCGTCGTCGGCGACGACCAGCGTCACCTCGCCCGCGTCCGCCGCGACGGTCGCCCGGGCGACCGCCCCCGGCCCGGCGTACTTGATCGCGTTCTCGAGCAGGTTGCGCGCCACGGTGCGCGCCATGCGGTCGCTCAGCGGGCAGCGGGCCGGTCCCGCCGCGGTGACCTCGATGGTCACGCCCTGGACGGCCGCGGGCTCGGCGAGTTCCGCGGCCGTCTCCTCGACGGCCTCGACCAGGTCGCAGGCCTCCTCGGGCGGCAGGCCGTGGGTGGCCTCGAGTTCCGAGAGGAAGAGGATGTCGGTGATCAGCGCCTCCAGGCGCTGGGTCTCGCTGATGCATCTGGCCACGAAGTTGGCGCGGGTGACCGGGTCGATCGCCGGGTCGTCGAGGGCCTCCAGCAGGCCGCGCAGGCCGGTGAGCGGCGTCCGCAGTTCGTGGGAGACGTTGGCCACGAACTGCGAGCGCAGCTCCTGGTAGGCCACCGCCTCGCTCACGTCGGCCAGGAGCACCAGGGCCTCGCGGCCCTCGTCCACGGCGTACGGCTCGACGACGACGCGGAAGGTGCGCCGACCGTCGGCGCACAGGCGCACCTCGAAATGCTGGGGCTCGAGGGTCGTCAGCGCCTGCTCGACGCGCCGCGCCAGCCGGTGTTCGCTGAAGGCCTCCAGCAGCCCCAGGCCCGGCACGAGAAAGTCGAAGCGCTCCCCCGCGTGCCGCCCGACCTGGGCGATGCGGGCGTCGGCGTCGACGCGGAGCGCCACCGAGGACAGCGCGTCGAGCATGCGCTCCTGCCGCACCTCGGCCGACTCGCGAGCGGACTCCGCATCGCGGGCGCGCCGCCGCGCGTCGGCGAGTCCGCGCCGCGCCGCGCGTGCCCGGACCGAGGCCACCACGGCCCAGGCGAGGGCGGCGGCCACGGCAAGCCCGAGTGCGATCTCCATGCCCGGAGTCTAGGAGGACCCGGAGGGGTGCCGTGTAACCCGTGCCCATGC
>JBKHVQ010000422.1:0-2300 GCA_046569985.1 Thermoleophilia bacterium
GCACCGGCATCGGCGCCGCCGGGAAGGCGCCGCACGCGGTCGCCGGCATCGAGCCGAAGGCTGGTGCCGTCGGTGGCCAGCAGCAGGTCCCAGCGGGAGAGCGCGTTGCCGCCGGCCACGCTTTCAAGCAGCAGCGGGAAGCGGGCCGGATTCGCCGACTGCAGGCGCAGCAGGTCGGTGCCCGGCGGCAGCGCGCGCGTCAGCATCGCGTTGGCCGGGCGGGCCGGGCTCAGAGCTTCCGGAACACCAGCGTGCCGTTGGTGCCGCCGAAGCCGAAACCGTTGGAAACGGCGATGTCCACCTTGGCCTGGCGCGCCACGTTCGGCACGTAGTCGAGGTCGCAGCCTTCGCCCGGGTTCTCGAGGTTGATGGTCGGCGGGATGACGCCGGTGTGCAGCGCCATCACCGAGAACACCGCCTCGACGCCGCCGGCGGCACCCAGCAGGTGGCCGGTCATGGACTTGGTGGAGCTGACCATCAGCTTGCGGGCGTGGTCGCCGAAGGCCGCCTTGATCGCCATCGTCTCGCCCAGGTCGCCCAGCGGCGTGGAGGTGCCGTGCGCGTTGAGGTAGCCGACCTGCTCGGCGTTGATGCCGGCGTCCTTCATCGCCATGCGCATGCAGCGGGCGGCGCCCTCGCCGTTTTCGCTGGGCGCGGTCATGTGGAAGGCGTCGGAGCTGGCGCCGAAGCCGGCCAGCTCGCAGTAGATGCGGGCGCCGCGCGCCTTGGCGTGTTCGTATTCCTCGAGGACCAGGATGCCGGCGCCGTCGCCCAGCACGAAGCCGTCGCGGTCCTTGTCCCAGGGGCGCGAGGCCTTGGTCGGCTCGTCGTTGCGGGTGGACATCGCCTTCATCGAGCAGAAGCCGCCGACCGAGGTCGGGGTGCAGCCGTGCTCGGCGCCGCCGGCGACCATGATGTCGGCGTCGCCGTACTGGATCATGCGCATGGCCATGCCGATGGAATGGTTCGAGGTGGCGCAGGCCGAGACCGCCGAGAAGTTCGGGCCCTTGATGCCCTTCATGATCGTCAGCTGGCCCGGCAGCATGTTGATGATGGTGCTGGGCACGTAAAAGGGCGAGACCTTGCGCGGGCCGCCTTCGTGCAGGGCGATGGCGGTTTCCTCGATGCCGCGCACGCCGCCGATGCCGGCGCCGATGAGCGCGCCGATGCGCTCGGCGTTGGCGTCGGTCACCTCCAGGCCGGCGTCGTCCATCGCCTGGAAGCAGGCGGCGAGGCCGTAGTGGATGAAGGTGTCCATCTTCTTGACGTCCTTCGGTGGCAGGAAGGACTTGGCGTCGAAGTCACGCACCTCGCCGGCGATGCGGGTGGCATACGCGGCGGGGTCGAAATGGGTGATGGGGCCAATGCCGCTGCGGCCGGCCTGGATGCTGTCCCAGGCGGCGGAGAGGCTGTTGCCGATGGGCGAGACGATGCCCATGCCGGTGACGACGACGCGACGATGACTCATGGCGAAACTCCGCTATGGATTCAGGGTGCGCGGCAGGGCCGCGCATGCGCCGGCGTGTCCGCCGGATGCCGCAAACGCGCAGGGCCGCGCAAGCGCGGCCCCGCCGTTGGAACCGCCAGGCGATCAGGCCTTGACGTGGGCCTTGATGTAATCGATGGCCTGCTGGACCGAGGTGATCTTCTCGGCCTCTTCGTCCGGGATCTCGCACTCGAACTCTTCCTCGAGGGCCATGACCAGCTCGACGGTGTCCAGGGAGTCGGCGCCGAGGTCGTCCACGAACGAGGCGTTCACGGTGACTTCCTCTTCCTTGACGCCCAACTGCTCGATGACGCGTTTCGTGACGCGTTCTTCGATGCTGCTCATGGATCTGTCTCCTCCCGGAGGGGTGTTTTCGGGCGCATTGTAATCAAATGCCGGCCGTGGCGGGCGCCGGACGCGCCACGGCCTGGGTTCGGGCGGGGGATTCTATCGCAAATCCTGCCCAGGCAAGGACTTAGGGCATGTACATGCCGCCGTTGACGTGCAGGGTTTCGCCGGTGACGTAGGCCGCCGCCGGGCTGGCCAGGAAGGCCACGGCGTGGGCGATGTCGGCCGGCTCGCCGAGGCGGCCGAGGGCGATCTGGCCCACCAGGGCCTCTCGCGAGGCCTCCGGCAGGTCCTTGGTCATGTCGGTCTGGATGAAACCCGGCGCGACCACGTTCACGGTGACGCCGCGGCTGCCGATCTCCTTCGCCAGCGACTTGCTGAAGGCGATGATGCCGGCCTTGGCCGCGGCGTAGTTCGCCTGGCCCGCGTTGCCGGTGACGCCGATGACCGAGGCGATGTTGATGAT
>JBKHVQ010000423.1:0-4917 GCA_046569985.1 Thermoleophilia bacterium
CAGGGCGCCGCGCGCCCGCCACGCCAGCGCCGACGTGCGGGTGATCGTGGGGGAGAGCGCCGCCACGGCCAGCGGCGGGCCCTGCTCGGCGGGGAGAGAGCGGGGCAGGAGGGCGACCCCCAGACCGCGCGAGGCGAGGGCCCGGGCCGCCGTGAAGCCCATCGCCTCCACCACGATGCGGGGCCTGAAGCCCTGCTCCGCGCATGCCTGCTCGACGATGCCGCGCATGGCAGACCCCGGCGGGAACATCACGAACGGCTGATCGCGCAGGTCGGCCAGGCGCACCCGCCGGCGGCCGGCGAGCACGCTCTCGGGTGCCCCCGCGGCCACGAGCGGCTCGGTCAGCACCGGCTCGACGGTCACATCGCCGAGGTTCAGCACCTCGGCCAGGATCACCACCGCCACATCGAGATCGCCGGCCCGCACCATGTCGAGCATCGCCGCCGCCGTGTCCTCGCGGAGCAGGATCTCCACGCCCGGGTGACGCGCGGCGAAGTCGCGCACCAGGCCCGGGACGTCGGGAGCCGATGAGTGCCAGGCGCCCACGCGCACCATTCCGGTGAGCGCCCCGGCGTGCGCCTGCATCTCCAGGCGCGCCGCCTCGGCCTCGGCCAGGATGCGCTCGGCCCGGTCCATGAAGGCCCGGCCGGCGGGGGTGGGAACCGCCCCGGGGCGCCCGCGTTCGATGAGGGTCACCCCCAGTTCCGCCTCCAGGCGCCGGATCTGCTGGGAGATCGCCGGCTGGGCCGTGTGCAGGGTGGCCGCCGCCCGGCGGAAGCCGCCCTGACGGACAACCTCGACCAGGTACCGCATCTGTCGCATCTCCATGATCGTGAATCACTATCACCTTGATCGATCATGCGTCTTTGACACGATCACACTCCGGGCGTGAGACTGGCCGCGTCCCGTGCCCGCCGACCGAGGAGCCCGTCCGTGGCGACCACAGCCCCCGTCCGCAGCGAGTGGTCCGACTGGTACCGCCGCGAGGATCCGGCCGCCTGGGTGCTGCCGCGCATCCTGCGCGAGCGGGCCGAGGCGCATCCCGACCGCGATTATCTGCGGTTCGGCGACGGCGAGTGGCTGAGCTACGGGCAGATCAACTCGCGGGCCAACCGGGTGGCGAACGCCCTCATCGCCCGCGGCCTCGTAAAGGGCGAGGCCGTCTCATGCCTCATGCCCAACAGCGTCGACAACCTGGTCACCTGGTTCGGCATCCAGAAGGCCGGCGGGGTGCAGAGCCCGGTGAACCTGGCCTACAAGGGCGACTTCCTCTCGTGGGTCCTGAACCTGCCGCGATCGAGGTTCCTCGTGGTCAGCGACGACCACCTCGGCGAGCTGGAGCACATCCAGGACGAGCTGCCTCACCTGCAGCACGCCATCGTGCGCCGGACCGGCGCGCCGAACGGCCCCGACCCGAAGGTCCCGTGGGAGCCCCTGTCCGCCCTGCTCGAGGACGCCCACGACGGAGACCCCGGCGTCGAGATCACCTGGACAGACGATGCCCGCATCATGTTCACCTCGGGCACCACCGGCCGCTCGAAGGGCGCCATCAAGCAGCAGGCATCCGACTACTTCTCGGGCCGCACCTACAACAACGTGTGCGAGGTCACCGAGGAGGACACGTTCTTCTCGTGCCTTCCGCTGTTCCACTCCAACGCCCAGGTGCTCGCCGCCTATCCGGCGATGATCGCCGGCGCGCGCATCAACTTCGTCGAGCGCTACTCGGCGAGCCGGTTCTGGAGCCAGGTGGTCGACGCCGGGGCGACGATCCTCAACACCGTCAGCGCGATCAACTACTTCATCTGGAACACGCCCGAGAGCGACCTCGACCGGGCCCACCGCGTGCGCCGCATCATGGCGATGCCGGCACCGAAGGACCTCTACGAGCGCTTCCAGGAACGCTTCGGCATCCGGTTCATCGAGGGGTACGGCCTCACCGAGACGGGCATGGTCACCTACCACCCGCCCGGCGTCCCGCCCCGCCCGGGCTCGTGCGGAATCGCCACGCCCGGGTTCGACGTGTCGGTGGTGCAGCCGGGCACCGACCTGCCGCTCCCGCCGGACACCCCCGGCGAGATCGTCGTCGACATGAGGCTCCCCAACATCGTCATGCGCTCCTACGCGGGCATGCCCGAGAAGACCGCCGAGGACTTCCGCAACCTGAAACTCCACACCGGCGACCTTGGCCGCATGGACCAGGAGGGCTACCTCTACTTCCTCGACCGCGTCAAGGACTACATCCGCCGCCGGGGCGAGAACGTCTCCTCGATGGAGGTGGAGCAGACCCTCACCAAGCACCCCCACGTGCTCGAGGCGGCCGCCATCGCCGTGCCGGCGGGGGAGGGGGCCTCGGCGGAGGACGAGATCATGGTCTGCCTGGTGGCCCGCGAGGGGTGCGAGATCGACCGCGCCGCGGTACTCGAGTGGTGCATCGAGCGGATGCCGTACTTCGCCATCCCGCGCTACGCCCGCGTGATGGACCGCCTGCCGAAGACCCCCACCGAGCGCGTGCGCAAGGTCGAGTTGCGCGAGGCGGGCATCACCGCCGACACCTACGATCGCGAGGCCGCACGATGACCGACGCACCGCGCCTGCCGCTGATCATCGGCGAGGGCCGGCCCGAGGGCGAGGGCTGGATGGATGTCGTCTCGCCGCATGACGGGGCGGTCATCGCCCAGGTCGCCGCCGGCTCCGCGCGCGATGCGGACGCCGCCGTCGCGGCCGCCCGTTCCGCGCTCCCGGGCTGGGCGGCCACACCGCCGCTGCAGCGCGCCGCCGTCATCGGGGCCTTCGCGCGCGCCATGGACGCCGCCGCGCCGGAACTGGCCGGGCTGATCCACCGCGAGATGGGCAAGCCCGAGGGAGAGGCCCGCGCCGAGGTCGACCGCGCGTGCGAGGTGGTGCACCACTTCGCCGCCGAGGCCGAGCGCCTGTGGGTCACCCAGCTCCCGGGCGCCACGCTGACCACCGGCAGCCACATCCGCCCCGACCCGATCGGGGTCGTCGCCGCCATCACGCCATGGAACTTCCCGGTGGCGCTCGTGATCTGGAAGCTGGCCCCGGCCCTGGCCGCCGGGTGCTGCGTGGTCCTGAAGCCGGCCCAGGAGGCCCCGCTGGCGGCGCGGCGGATCTGCGAGCTCGCGCTGGACGCGGGCGTGCCGCCGGGCGTGGTCGGCTGCGTCACCGGCGACGGACCGCCCCTCGGCGAGGCCCTCGCCACCCACCCCAGTGTCGACAAGGTCGCGTTCACGGGGTCCCGGCGGGTCGCGGAGATCATCGCCGGCTGGGCGGCACCCCGGCTCAAGGCGCTGTCCCTGGAACTCGGAGGCCACGGGCCACTGGTGGTGCTCCCCGACGCCGACCTGGACACCGTCGCCGAGGTCGCCGCCGTGCAGGGATACGCCAACGCCGGCCAGGCCTGCTACTCGGTGAACCGCGTGATCGTGCCGCGCGAGCTCGAGGGCGCGGTTATCGAGCGCCTGCGCGCGCGCCTGCCCGGCATCACGCTGGGGCCGATGGCCACCGATCGGGGCCTGGCGCGCCACCGCATGCTCATGGACGATGCGCGCTCCAAGGGCGCGATGATCGACGGCGGCGAGGATATCGGCGACCGCCGGCTCGCCCCCGCGCTCTTCACGGGGGTCGGGGCGGGGGTGAAGGCCGTCGACGAGGAGCCGTTCACGCCGATCATCAGCGTCGTCGCGGTCGACGACGTCGCCGCGGCGGTGGCCGAGGCGAACCGCCCCGACTACGGCCTCGTGGGGTACGTGTGCGGGGCCGACTACAGGCGCACCCTCGATGTGGCCCAGGCCGTCCAATGCGGCACCGTGGTCGTCAACGGCTGGCGCGTCGTCGTGCCCTACGCGCCCTATGCGGGCTGGCGCGGCTCGGGTGTCGGGTGCGAGCTCGGCCGTCCCGGCCTCGAGGCCTTCATCCGCTGGCAGCACCTGCGCGTGCTCGCATAACCACACACAGGGGAACAGACATGGATCGCACGGTGGTGGGGTGCCGCGAGTTCGCGCGCGTCACGGCGGGACTCGGGCCGGCGGCGGTGGGCAAGGTCGCCGAGGCCTCCCCGGTGCTCGCCGACGGCGTCTCGGAGTTCATCTTCGCGGATGTCTTCTCGCGACCCGGGCTCTCGGCCCGCGAGCGCGAACTGGTCACGGTGGCGGTGCTGTGCGCCCTGGGCGGCGCCGAGCCGCAACTCGGGCTGCACATCCCGGCCGCCCTCGAAGCGGGAGCAGATCCCGACGAGCTGATCGCCATGTGCGAGCAGATCGCCCCGTACGCCGGCTTCCCTCGCGCCCTGAACGGCCTGCGCGCCGTGCGAGGGGTGCTGGAGGAGCGCGGGCTGCCGCTGCCGCTGCCCGCCGAGCGCGTCCCGTTGGGCGACCATGAGACCGTGGTGACCGATGTGGGGGAGGGCGACGCGCCGCCGGTGGTGCTCATCCACCCGCTCGGCCTCGACCGCCTCGTGTGGCGGCAGGTCATCCGGGCGCTCCCGGCGGGCCGGCGGGCACTCGCGTTCGACCTGCGCGGGCACGGGGCCGCGGGCGGGGCCCCGCCCGCTCGCCCCGGCGCCCTGGCGGCCGACATCGCATCGCTGCTCGCGTCCCGCGGAGTGGAGGGCGACATCGAACTGGTCGGCGCCGGAACATCCGCGGGTGCCGCGCTGTCGGCGGCCCGGTGCCTCGGCGGGCGCGCGCGGGCGGTCACGCTGCTCGGCCCGCTGTCGGTGCTCCCGTCGGCGGACGGGCAGGACCCGGTGTCACTGTGGCTCCGGCCCGGGGCGGCCTCCCGCGACGGCTGGGTCCAGCGCTACCTGCGCGACCGGGTCGCGCGCGCCGCGCCCGCGGCGTGGGAGGGCCTCGACGTCGCCCCGGCGCCGGCCGGCGGGGTCAGGCTGCGCGCCGCGGT
>JBKHVQ010000424.1:0-2014 GCA_046569985.1 Thermoleophilia bacterium
GGTGCAGACGACCATGTGGTCCGTGTAGGCCACCAGGTCGCGCATGTCGAGGATCACGATGTCGCGCGCGTTCTTGGACTCCGCCGCCGCGGCTGCGGCGAGGGCCATATCACGAGTGTCCGAGGTCTCTCCCCTCAGGTCGGAACGGTGGCCGAGGGTACCAGACCATCCGCGATCAGCGCATCGTGCACCCGCGGCGGGACCAGGTGGCGCACCGGTACGCCCGCGGCGATGCGCTCGCGCACCAGGGTCGACGAGACGCCGACATGCGGCGCGTCAACCACATCGATACGGCCGGGGGCGACGCTCGCCCCGATCGCACGGACGTCATCGGCGTCGTGGCCATCGCGCGGCACCGCGCCGATCCGCGCCACCGAGAGGATGCGCTGCGGCTCGTGCCATGTCGGCAGGGCCTCCAGCTGGTCCGATCCCAGCAGGAACCACAGGCGCGTGGCGGGCTCCGCGGCGGCGATCGCCTCCATGGTGTCCGCGGTGAAGCTCGGGCCGGGGCGGTCGAGTTCGTCGGTGCGGACATGCAACGCCGGGTACCCCTCCGCGAGCGCGCGCGTCCAGCGCAGGCGCTGCTCCGGGGTTCCGTGGGCCCCGGTGGGCTTGTGCGGCGGCAGGTGGGCCGGGATCAGCCACACCTCGTCCAGGCGCAGCCGCCAGAGGGCCTCGCCGGCCACCACCAGGTGCCCGATGTGGGGCGGATCGAACGTGCCGCCCAGCACGCCGACGCGGCGCTCGCTAGCGGACGTGCCCATCCCCGTTGACGACGTACTTGTAGGTCGTCAGCTCCTCCAGGCCGATGGGGCCGCGGGCATGCAGCTTCTGGGTGGAGATGCCGATCTCGGCGCCCATGCCGAACTCGCCTCCGTCCGTGAAGCGCGTCGAGGCGTTGACATAGACGGCGGCCGCGTCGACAGCCGTCTCGAAGGCGCGCGCGGCCGCCAGCGACTCGGTCACGATGGCCTCGCTGTGACCGGAACCGAAGCGGGCGATGTGCTCGATGGCCTGCTCGAGGCTGTCCACCACCCGCACCGCCAGGATGAGCTCGAGGAACTCGGTCGCGTAGTCGTCGTCGGTCGCCGGGGTCTCGCCCTCACGGTCCCCGATGATCACGCGCGTGCGTTCGTCGGCGCGCAACTGGACGCCGCTCTGGCGCATGCGCTCGGCGATGACCGGGAGGACGCGCTCGGCGGCCTCGGAATGCACCAGCAGCGTCTCCGCCGCGTTGCAGACACCGGGGCGCTGCACCTTGGCGTTGACGGCGATGCGGGCGGCCATCTCGGTGTCGGCGGAGGCGTCGATGTACACGTGGTTGTTGCCCGAGGCGGCGTAGATCACCGGGACGCGGGCGTGCTCCTTCAGGAAACCCTTGAGTGCCTCGCCCCCACGTGGGATCACGAGGTCGATCGCCGTCTCGTCGGCGATCAGGCGCTTCAGTTCCTCGCGGTCGGCCCCGAGCATGGCGACCGCCCAGCGCGGCGCGTCGGCCTCCAGCAGCGCCCCCGCGAGCACCTCGGCCATGATCAGGTTCGACCGGCGCGCGCTGCGGCTCCCGCGCAGGATGATGGCGTTGCCGCTCTTCACGCAGAGGGCCGCCGCATCGACGGTCACGTTCGGGCGGGCCTCGTAGACCACGCAGATCACGCCGAGAGGCACGCGGCGGCGGACGATGTCGAGCCCGTTCGAGAGACGCCGGCCGCCGTCGACCCCGCCGATCGGGTCGGGCAGCGCGGCCACCCGCCGGACACTGTCCGCGATGTCACCGATGCGATCCTCGTCGAGGAACAGCCGGTCGATCAGCGACGGGGCGAGGCGATCGCGCTTGGCGGCCTCGATGTCCTGGGCGTTCTCAGCCAGGATCTCGTGGCTGCGCCGCTGCAGGGCGTCGGCCATCTCGTGGAGCACCGCGTTGCGGTGTGCCCCGGTGAGGGCCGCGAGCTCGCGGCTAGCCGCTCTGACATCCCTGACAACGCGCTCGAGTTCGCTCATCCGTGTCCGTCCTCCC
>JBKHVQ010000425.1:0-2703 GCA_046569985.1 Thermoleophilia bacterium
GATCGCCTCGGCCCCGTCCGCGCCGACGGGGCGCCGCGGCAGGCCGAGCGCGCGGTACGTGCTGGCCGCGCCGCACGGGGTGGCCGCGGTCGGGCACCGGGAACTCGTGCGGCTCCTGCTCGAGATCGTCCGCCGTACGGGCGTCGACCCACGCGAGATCGAGGCCTTCGGGCGAGAGCAGGGGCACGACTCGCTCGATGTCGACCCCGCCGAGGGCATCGAGGGCCTCCGGGCGACGTTGGCGGGCCTCGGTTTCGCGCCGGACGATCTCACCGGCGCCGCGCAGCGGCGCGCCGGTGAGATCGACCTGCGCCTGCGCTCGTGCCCCTTCAAGGAGGCCGTGCTCGCGAAGGGCGGCGAGCTGATCTGCGCCCTGCATCGCGGGCTCGTCGACGGAACGCTCTCGCGCGTCGCCCCCGAGGCCCACCTCGCCGTGTTCGAGCCGCGCGACCCGGTGGAGGCGGGATGCCGCATCGTGGTGGCCGGCCTCGGCGGCGAGGGCGCCGACGACGCCGAGGGCGGTCCCGCCGCGGCGTGAAGCGCCGGATGTTTCCCCTCCGGCGGTCCCGGGGACCCTCCGCTCACCACGCGAATGGAGGTCCGACATGGGCAGCAGCGGAAAGACCGACGAGATCAAGGGCCGCGCCAAAGAGGCCGCCGGCGCGGTGAGCGGAGACGATGAGCTGCGCCGCGAGGGCCGGGAGGATCAGGCCGAGGGCAAGCTTCGGCAGGCCGGCGAGAAGGCGCGCGACGCGGCCGGGGACATGAAGGACGCTCTCAAGAAGTGACCCCGCACGGGCGGGGGCGTCACCGGAGGCCGGCGGGAGACGGCAGTATGAGGTGATGGCCCCGCTCCCGCGCAACCTCGTCAACCTGGACTCGGTCGGCAAGATCTTCGCCGCCCGCACCATCCTGGAGGACGTCTCCCTGGGGGTCGCCGCCGGTGAACGCATCGGCGTCGTGGGCCGCAACGGCGACGGGAAGTCCACGCTCCTGCGGCTGATCGCCGGTCTGGAGCAGCCCGACACGGGGCTGGTCACCCGCACCGGCGACCTGACGCTCGGGGTCCTGACCCAGGCGGACGAGCTGGACGGTTCCCGAACGATCCGCGAGGAGCTCGTCGGCGGGCGCGCCGACCACGAGTGGGCGGCCGACGCCCGCTTCCGGTCGGTGCTCGACGGCCTGCTCGGCGGGGTCGGGCTCAGCCGCTTCCCGGAGGGCATGGACACCCTCATCGGCCCGCTGTCGGGCGGGGAACGCCGGCGCATCGCGCTCGCGCAGATGCTGCTCGGGTCACCCGAGCTGCTGCTGCTCGACGAGCCCACCAACCACCTCGACGTCGAGGGGGTCGACTGGCTCGCGCGCCATCTCGCCTCCCGACGCGGCGCGCTGATCGTGATCACCCACGACCGCTGGTTCCTGGACGCCGTCTGCACGGCGACCTGGGAGGTCGTCGACCGCGCGGTCCACCGGTACGAAGGCGGCTACGCGGCCTACGTGCTCGCCCGGGCCGAGCGCGACCGCCAGGAGGCCGCCCGCGACGCGCGCCGCCGTCAGCTGCTGCGCAAGGAGCTGGCCTGGCTGCGGCGGGGCCCGCCCGCCCGCACCTCAAAGCCGCAGTTCCGCATCGACGCCGCCAACGACCTGATCGCCGACGAGCCCGAGCCCCGTGACCGCGCCGAGCTGCTGAAGTTCGCGACCGCGCGTCTCGGGAAGACCGTCCTGGAACTCGAGGATGTCTCGGTGCGCCTCGGACGACGGGCGGTGCTGCGCGATGTCACCTGGCGCCTCGGGCCCGGCGACCGCGTCGCGCTGGTGGGGGTCAACGGGTCGGGCAAGACCACCCTGATCCGCGTGCTCGCCGGTACGCTCGCACCCGACTCCGGCAGGGTCGCGCGCGGCCAGACCGTCCGCGTCGCGCACCTGACACAGGACATGGCGGACGTGCCCGGCCACCTGCGCGTGCTGGAGGCCGTCGAGCAGGTCCGGCTGCGCACCCGCCTCGGCGACGGCCGCGAGATGACGGCGGGGATGATGTGCGAGCGCTTCGGCTTCCGGGGTCCGCGGGGGCGGACGCCGGTCGCCGACCTGTCGGGTGGCGAGCGCCGGCGCCTGCAGTTGATGCGCCTGCTGATGGACGAGCCCAACGTGCTGCTGATGGACGAGCCCACGAACGACCTCGACATCGAGACGCTCACCGCGCTCGAGGACCTGCTCGATGGCTGGCCCGGGACGCTCGTGGTGGTGAGCCACGACCGGTACTTCGTGGAACGCGTCTGCGATGACGTGTACGCGCTGATGGGCGACGGCGGCATCCGGCACCTCCCGGGCGGCATCGACGAGTACGTCCGGCTGCGTGCCGCCGTCGCGGTGGCGCCCAAGCCCGCGGCGCGCCCGGCGGCGGCGGCCGGCCCGCCGCCCGGGGCGGTGCAGAGAGCCGCCCGCAAGGAGGTGGCCCGCCTGGAGCGTGAGCTGGACAGGCTCGGGGAGCGCGAGGCGGCCCTGCACGAGGAGATGGCCGCGCACGCCACCGACCACGAGAGGCTGCGGTCGCTCACCCAGGAGCTGTCCGCGTTGACCGCAGGCCGCGAAGCGGCGGAGGCGGCCTGGCTCGAGGCCGCCGAGGCGCTCGAGGCCTGACCGCCCCGGCTCACGCCGCCGGCTGCTCCTCCGTCGGCGGTGCCGTCTCTATCCGGTCCCGGC
>JBKHVQ010000426.1:0-2215 GCA_046569985.1 Thermoleophilia bacterium
TGGGGCTGCGGGCCGCCTCGCCGGCGGTCACCTCACTCACTGACGCGCTCGATGTCGGCGCCGCCCGCCCGCAGCCGGTCGTCGATTCGCTCGTAGCCGCGGTCGATCTGGGTCACGTTCCCGATGACGCTCGTGCCGGACGCGGCGAGGCTGGCGATGAGCATGGCCATGCCGGCGCGGATGTCCGGGCTCTCGAGGCGTTCACCGTAGAGCTGGGCGGGGCCGCTGATGACGGCGCGGTGCGGGTCGCACAGGATGATGCGCGCACCCATCGCGACGAGCTTGTCGACGAAGAAGAGCCGGTTCTCGAACATCTTCTCGAAGATCATCACGGTGCCGTGGGTCTGGGTGGCCACGGCGGTGGCGATGCTCGTGAGGTCTGCGGGGAACGCCGGCCAGATGCCGTCGTCGATCTTGGGGATCGCCCCGCCCTCGTCCGAGACGACGCGCAGGTCCTGGTCGGGCGGCACCCGCAGAGAGGTGCCGTCCATCTCCACCCGGATGCCGAGGCGCTCGAAGGTGAGGTTGATCATCCTCAGGTCGGCGGGTCGGACATCGGGGATCGTGATGTCCGACCCGGTGATCGCACCGAGGCCGATGAAGGAGGCGATCTCGATGTGATCGGGACCGACGCGGAAACGCCCCCCGCCGAGGCGGTCGACGCCGTCGATCGTGAGGAGGTTGGTGCCGATTCCCTGGATCTTGGCGCCGAGTTCGACGAGGAACCACGCGAGGTCCTGAACGTGCGGCTCGCAGGCGGCGTTCCAGATCAGCGTGCGCCCGGGGGCCAGGACGGCGGCCATGAGGGCGTTCTCGGTCGCGGTGACCGAGGCCTCGTCGAGGAAGATGTCGGCGCCGCGCAGGCCGTTGGAGCGCAGGCGGTAGGAGCGCTCGACCTCGCAGACGGCGCCGAGCTCCCGGAACGCGAGTATGTGGGTGTCGACGCGGCGGCGCCCGATGAAGTCCCCGCCCGCGAGGGGCAGGTCGACGGCCCCGCACCGCGCCAGCAGCGGGCCGGCCAGCAGCAGCGACGCGCGGAGGCGGCGGCAGAGCTCGGGGTCGAGCTCGGTGGTGCGCACGTTGGCGGCGCGCAGCGACAGGGTGTTGGGGCCCGCGTCCCGGATCTCGACACCGAGGTCGTCGAGCAGCGCCAGCATGGCGTGCACATCGAGGATGTCGGGGACGTTCTCGAGCACCACCTCCTCGTCGGTGAGGAGGCACGCGGCCAGAATCGGCAGCGCGGCGTTCTTGTTGCCGCTCGGGATGATCTCGCCCGAGAGGGGGCGGCCGCCCCGGATGACCAGCTTGTCGTCGCTCACGTGAGTGGAGACCGATCTCCTGACTCGTGGGTTCGCGGGCGCGCGCGCCCACCCGCCGCGCGCGCGACGGGGTTCCGCCACGGCATCGGCGCGCGGGCTCTCCGCAACGCCCCGCCGTGCCCGGATGCGGCGGCCGATACCACGCCCATGCCGAGCGCGGACCTTAGCAGCCGCGCACCGCGCGAACCGCGGCGGCCAGGCGGTCGATGTCGGTGTGACACCAGTGGAAACCGATCGAGGCGCGCAGGGCCCGCGGGTGCTCCAGCCAGCGCACGATCACTCCCTCGTCCACCATGCGCGCCGCGGCGCCGACCGGATCGTGGCCCTCGATCGCGAAGCTGACCAGCCCGGCCTGGGGTCCGCCGGGCGTGAGGACGCGTACGCCGGGTATCGCGGCCAGCGCCGCGACGGCGGCGGCCTGCCCCTCCCCGATGCGCGCGTGCACCCGATCCCATCCGAAGCCCTCCAGCCAGGCGATGGCGGCGGCCCAGCCGTCCAGCAGCGCGTTCGGGGGCGTGGAGGTCTCGTAGCGGCGCCCGCCGGGGTGCGGGGTGAGGCCGCCGTCGGGCGTGTGGCCGGATCCGCTCTCGTAGCCCGAGAACGAGAGATCCAGGCGTTCTTCGACCCCGGGGGCGTCCCATACGGCGCCCAGCCCCTCGGGGCCGTAGAGCCATTTGTGGGCCGGGAACGCGTAGACATCGGCGCCCAGGGCGGGAGCGTCGACCGGGATGGCGCCGACCGACTGGGCGCCGTCCACGATCCGGAGGGCACCGGCGCGCGCCGCGGCGCGGCAGGCGCCCGCGACATCGAGCACCTGGCCCGTGCCGCGCCGCTCAATGATTTGGTAGGCAAACCGCGTCGTCCAGCGCCAGTCGCCCTCGCGCTCCCAGCGGCCA
>JBKHVQ010000427.1:0-5507 GCA_046569985.1 Thermoleophilia bacterium
CATCCGCGAGAGAACCGGGGTTATCGGCTTCGCCTGCCGCGAGGCTGAAACCGGTCCTATGCGGGCACTTCTTAACCGCTGACCACGCTGTGCCACCCCTTCCGGTGGCTCTCCGGAGCCAGAAGACGCAGGTTCGAATCCTGCCGCGCGTACTCACGAGGCCCCGCCAACCGGCGGGGCCTCGTCGTTTCGGATACGCGGGGCGGGTGCCGGCAGCGTCTCGCCGGGGCACCCGGGCTCAGAGGAAGAGCAGGAACCAGCCCAGTACGAACATTCCGATGAGGAAGACGGCGGCGACGGCGATCGCCATGGCCTTCATCAGCCCGCGGTGCCGGTCCCGGTCGAAGAGCATGACGACGACCCTACCAGCGCGCGTTGCCGTCGCGTGGTTTCCGGAACGAGCGGGGCGGGTACCTGCCGCCCACACCACGGGGCCCGCCGTCCGAGTGCGGCCCGGGACAGTCAAGGAGCGGCCATGTACATCGGAATCGGAACGCTTGTCGCGGTCCTCATCATCGTGATCCTCCTGATGATCCTGCTCTGAGGCCCGGAGATGACCGAGCAACCGTCAGCCGGCCCGGGCCGGCCTCCTGACCGGGGCCGGCCGGGCGCGCTGGAACCCGGACACCCGGGTGGCGACGAGGGCCAGCACGGGGGCGCACGTGGCGACGAGGAAGACGACGGCCCAGCCGCCCTGGAGGTCGGTCCCCGCGGTCAGCCCGTGGATGACGCTCAGGACGAACGCGAGGAACGACGCCATATGCAGGCGGCGCCAGTTCCTCACCCCCATCCGCGCGCGCACGCGGAACGACAGCGCGAGGGCCACCGACAGCCACGCGGCGATCACCCCCGCCGCCACGGCCCACGGCCGCCACTCCGATGCGAGCGGAACCAGCGCATCCACCGGCCCCATGTCGAGCCACGGGTCGAAGAGGAGCGCCACCACGTGGAGGGCGAGGGCGCTGAGGCCCATCCACGACAGCGACCGGTGCCACTGAAGCAGCCGCGCCTGACGCGCGCCGCCGAGCAGCTTCGTGCTCATCAGCAGCCCCATCACCACCGACAGCGTGAGCCACGCCATCGCCACGAGGCCCGCCGCTCGCGCCACGATCCACGGCCACGGAAGGCCGGTCATGCCGCCATCTCCCGGGCGTTCGCGCGCGCGCCGGCGCGGATGATCCTCACCGGCCCGTCGGCGGGGACGATGACCGCCCCGATCTCCGGGTGCCGGCGCAGGTGGGCGCGGGCCTCCAGCGGCCCCGCCATGGCGAGCAGCGTCGCGTGGGACTCCGCGGTCACCGCGTCGGCCGCGATCACCGTGACCGCAAGCGGACCGCGCTCGGCGGCGCGCCCGGTCACGGGGTCGATCAGGTGATGACCCTCCCCCTCCGGTCCGAGCACGCGCCGATCGCGACCCGAGGTGGCGATGCCGGCACGGCCCGCCGTGAGGGTCGTCACCGTCGCCGAGTGCCGGCGCGGGTCGACCACATCGATGCGCCAGTCGGCCCCGCCGGGCGCCGTACCACGCAGGGCGAGATCGCCGCCCAGGTCGACCAGTACGCCCTCGGCACCCGGCAGCGCGCGCAGGATGCGCTCGGCGGCCCGCTCGGCGCTCCAGCCCTTCGCGATGCCCCCGAGGTCGAGCCCGACATCCCTCGCCACCCGCACCCGTGACCGCGCGATGTCGACCTGCACCGCGCCACCGGGGCGCCACCCCGGCGCGCAGCGCGCCGGCCGGCGTTCCAAGGTGTCGTAGTCGCCGTCGTAGCCGGCCGCCTGGATCGGCGCCAAGACCGCGGGATCGAAGCGCCCGCGCGTCAGGGCGCGCGCCCGCAGGGCCGCGGCCACGACGCCGGCGAGCCGCTCGTCGACGGTCACCCATCGCCCGGGCGCCGAGTTCACGCGGGACAGGTCGCTGCCCGGCCGGAAGCGCGACAGCACGGCCTCGCACGCCGCGACCTCACCACGGCCCGTCGAGAGAGCCGCCACGGCTGGGGCCGAGAGACGCTCGGGGACCGCCACGGCGACACGGCAGTCGCACCCCATCGCCCGGAATCCCAGGCTCATCAGCCGCCCGGTCACGATGTGCGCGTGCTGCCCTGCGAGGGCGCCGCGGGGGCCGCCGGGCCGACCGGCGAGGGCTGTGAGCCAACGGCCGCCGGAGCCGACCGGTACTCGTACTCGTCGTCCTCGTACTCGTATGCGTCCTCGTCGTCGTACTCGTCCTCCCAGCGGTCGTCGTCGTCCCAGTCCGAGTCGTCCTCGTAGCGGTACTCGTGCTCGTCGTCCTCGTACTCCGGATACCAGCGCCCGTCGTCACCCTGGTACTCGCCGTACTCGCCGTAGCCCCGGACATCGGGTGCGAGCGCCGGAGCGGTCGCGACGGCGCCGGAACCGGCCTCCGCGCCGGCTCCAAGGGGCGTGACGGCGGTCTCGGATTCCGCGTCGGCCTGCGCCTGGTTCCACGCGAGGGCGCCGCCGACGGCGCCGATGGCCGCCAGAGTGGCAACACCGGCACCGATCCTGGTCGCGAGCTTCGGTTTTGTCGCCACCGTCCACCTCCACGTCGGATCACACCTGATGTGACCAACGGTAGGTGGGGCCCGGTTAGCGGACCTCCACCCCACGGCAAGGGCGCGGTTAAGGAATCGGAACCGCGGGTGGCGGCGGCGTGCGGGCGCCGAGAAGCAGCAGCTCGACGTGGCGACGCGGGGCGCCGGACACGCGCACCCGGCCCCCGCCCGCCTCGATCATCGTGCGCGCCAGCGGCAGGCCGAGGCCGCGACCCGGTCCTCCGTCGAACAGGGTGGCGACCCCGGCGTCCGGTATCCCCGGCCCCTCGTCGGTGACCCCGACGAGCACATAGCCGTCGCTCTCGCGGGCGGCCACCTCCACCGCGCCCGCGCCGTGCTGAAGGGCGTTGTCCAGCAGCACATCGAGCGACTGCTCCACCGCCCCGGGCGACGCCCGCGCCATGAGGGTCCCGGCGGGGAGCCGGACGGCGGGCGCCGGGCGCCCGGCGCCCTCGAAGGCGGTGCGCCAACCGGACACCCGCTCGCGGACCAGTTCGTCGACGCGCACAGGGACGGCGTCGCCGGCGCGCCCCTCGCGGGCCAGGGCGAGCAGGTCGTCGATCGTGCGCGTGAGACGGTCGACCTGCGCGAGACCGGCGCGGGCCTCGGCGCGCACCTCCTGATCCTCGGATCGCGTCAGTTCCTCCAGCCGCAGGCCGATCGCCGCGAGGGGGGTGCGCATCTGGTGTGAGACGTTCGCCGAGAAGGCGCGCTCGCGCTCGAGGAGGTCGGCGATGCGCGCGGCGTTGCGGTCGAGCGCCTCGGCGAGCGCGTCGACCTCGGCGAGGCCGTGCCGTCCTGCCGAGAAGTCACGCGAGCCGAGACGCGACGAGGCCCGGGCGAGGTCCTCAAGCGGCCTCGCGAGACGCCGGCTCTGCAGGACGGCCAGCCCGGCGCTGGCCAGCAGTCCCAGGGCGGCCATGAGGGCGATGAGCAGCCAGATGGCGTCGCCGTCGCCTCCCGATCCCGCGGACGGGTCGCCGAAGACCGTCACGGCGATCTCGTCGTCGCCGCTCGCCTCCGCGACGACGGCGCCGGGGGGCGGTGTGCCGATGCGGATGACCCCGTCCTCACTGTCGTGGGGGACCACCTCGGCGGCCGCGTCGGGACCGATGAGGGCCGCGATGCGCGCCACCGGCACCGGCGCGTCGCTTTCGTGGGCCACCCCCAGGAGCTCCGCGATGGCCTCGGCCTGCCGTGCGGCGACATCCTGGGCGTTGCCCGCCGCGGCCCGCTGGCCGAGGATGCCGAGCGGGATGCCGAGCACGAGGATCGCCACCGCGGCGATGGCCATGTGGGAGAACAGGAGCCGGGCGCGCACCCTCAGTCCGCCTCGAAACGGAGCCCGACGCCGCGGATGGTGGTGATCAGGGCCGGACAGGAACCGTCGTCACCGAGCTTGCGGCGCAGGGCGGCGACGTGGACATCGAGCGTCTTGGTGCTGCCGAACCAGTTCTCGTCCCACACCGCCGCCATGATGTCCTCACGGCGCAGGACACGGCCGGCGTGCGCCACCAGGTAGGCGAGCAGGTCGAACTCGCGCGGCGCGAGATGCAGTTCCTGGTCGCCGCGCCACGCCCGCCGTGCCGCCGTGTCGACCCGCACCCCGCCCGCAGCGCGAGCGGCGGACCGCGCGCGGCGTGACAGCGCCCGCACCCGGGCGAGCAACTCGGCCAGGCGGAACGGCTTCGACTGGTAGTCGTCGGCCCCGGCGTCCAGGCCGACCACGGCGTCGATCTCCTCGGCGCGGGCGGTCAGCATCAAAATGGGGACATCCGGACGCGCGACCCGGATCCGCCGGCACACCTCCACCCCGTCGATGCCGGGCAACCCCAGGTCGAGGACGATCACATCGTGCTCACCGGCGGCACCGACGCGGGCGGCCTCGATGCCGTCCTGCACCAGCTCGACCTCGTTGCCGTCGCGCGCGAGAGCCCGCAGGAGCGGCTCGGCGATCGCGTCGTCATCCTCGACCAGGAGCACTGTCGCCATCGGGTGATGGTAGTGGCTCCCGGGCCGGGCGCCGATGCTGCACACTGGTTGGATGCGAGCACGCGCGACGGGGGGACCCGGATGCACAGGGAGGATCTTCGATGAGCGCCGACATCACCGGCGGGCGCGTCGAGGCCGTGCCCCTGCCGCCCGGAGCCGGGCGCCCGATACGGGTGGATGTCAACGGCGAGGAGAGGCGCGAGGGCGAGGACTTCACCGTGGACGCCGACCGGGTGCGTTTCTCGCGCCAGCTGCGCCCCCGGCCGGACCTTGGCCTCGGGCGCAAGATCATGCTCGCCATCGGCATCGGGGTGTACGGCGACCTGCGCGGGGACACCCTGGACCTCCAGTACACGCTCGGCGGGAGCACCCGGATGGTGAACGTGCCGCTGCGGGCCGGGGACCACGTGTGAGCCGCGGGACCGCCGTTGCCGGGCGGGCCCGCCCCGGCAGCTACGATGATCCCCCCGATGCCTGAGCACGACACGCCCCAGGAGACCGCGCCGCACGGCGCGGCCGGCCCCGACGCCGCACCGGAGCCTCAGGCCACCGCGCCCGAGGCCGGCGCGCCCGAGGCCGCCGCGCCAAGCGGGCTGCGCCGCTGGATGCCGCGCCGCCGCACGAGCGCCGCCCCGGCGCCGGGCGACGATGCGGGAGTGCCGCCCTCCCCTGACACGGATGCCGCCGAGGGTTCCACCGCGACGCCGGACCCGGCCCTCGCCGGCCCCGAGTCGCCGTCTCCCGGCCCGGACGAGGCACCCACGCGGCCCCGCCGGCGCTGGGGGCGCCGTCACGCCCCGGCTCCGGCAGCCGCCGACGCCGCCGACCCGCCGGGGGACGACGCGGCCGGGCCGGCACCCGTGGCGGCCGACACCGAGACCAACCCCTCGCGCCTGCGACGCCGGCGCAAGCGCCTCATCAGCGACCGCGAAGTCGCCGTCT